>CAJYHD010000059.1 GCA_913773715.1 uncultured Sphingobium sp. | reverse complement strand
ATTTCTCGCGCTTCTTCCTGCGGCTGGGCGAACTGCCTGCGGGGTTCAAGGGCGACCCCAACAGCTATGCCGATTTGAAGTCCGCGGGCGTCGCGATGTTCGGGTGGGGTCAGTTTCTGACAGTCCTCGTCAACTTCATCATCCTCGCCTTCATCATCTTCCTGCTCGTAAAGGTGGTCAATCGCGTGACCGCACCTAAGCATGAACCGGAAAAGGCCGCCCCCGCGCCTACGCCGGAGGATATCATCCTTCTGCGTGAAATCCGGGATTCGTTGAAAAAATAAGATGATCATGCGATGAACCGCTTCGGGTGCGGGAACCATTACGGGCGCGACCGGTTGATCGCCGTCAGGGATAGGCGGTTGCCGCGTTTGGTAACGATTACCTGCCCAACGACGTCAGCCCGATGGGGGCACAACAGGAGAATAACGCCGTGAAAACTTTCGTCACAGTCCTCGGCATGGCCAGCCTCATGGCGCTCGCCGCGTGTGATTCCGCGAAGGAAAACAAGGTCGAGAACGTTTACGAAAACCAGGCGGACGCCATCGACAACCAGGCCGACAACATGGAAGCCGCTGCAGACAATCTGAGCGGCAACGCAGCGATGGCGGCTGAAAACGCTGCCGACAAGCTGGAAAACAAGGCCGACGCGACCCGCGAAGCTGGCGAAAAGGCCGCTGACAAGGTCGAAAAGATGGAAGAGAAGAAGTAAGCCTCTTTCTTCTGAAAGAAAAGGGGCGCTGCGGCCATGTCGCAGCGCCCTTTTTCGTGTCGGCGGTTATGCCGCCCCGCCAGCTTTAACGACGTCTTAACCACGCTCCGCCATGGTGCCCCTCGCGCGCATCCATGAGGCCATGGTAAATGGACGAACTACTTCAGGAATTCATCTCGGAAACGCAGGAGACGCTGGAAGCGCTCGCGGGCGAGGTCGTGGCATGGGAAGCCGATCCCGACGATCGCGACCGGCTCGACGCCATTTTCCGCTTCTTTCACACGGTTAAGGGTAGTTGCGGCTTCCTCAACCTGCCGCGTTTCGAGAAGCTGAGCCACGCAGCGGAGGATGTGCTGTCCGACATCCGCGCGGGCAAGCGCGTCGCCGACCCGGCAACGGTGTCGGCTGTTCTCGGCCTGATGGACCGGATCGGTGAACTCACCGAAGCCGTCGCGATGGGCCTCCCGCTTCCCAACGAGAGTGACGATTATCTTATCGCCGCGCTCCATGCCGTGCCGGAACCAAGCGCGAAGGAAGCGGCTGCGACAGAATTGGAAACCGCCACCCCGGTCGCCGTGACCAAGGCCACCCAAGCCCCGCCACGCACGATCCGCCTGCCGCTAACTCTTATCGACCAGTTGATGAACGGCGTGTCGGACATGGTGCTGGCGCGCAACGAGCTTTCCCGCAAGTTGCGCGAGCGCACCTCCGATCCTGAACTCGATACGGTGTTCGAGCGGCTGTCGACCTGCGTCGCCGACATGCGCGATTCGATTTCCAAGACTCGAATGCAGCGCATCGACCGCCTGTTCGCCGCGATCCCGCGCATGGTCCGCGACCTCGGTCGTGACCTTGGCAAGCGCATCGAATTGACGCTCGAAGGCGGCGACGTCGAGATGGACCGCGAGATGGTGGAGATGGTGGTCGATCCGCTAACGCACATCGTCCGAAACAGTATCGACCATGGCATCGAAACGCCCGAACGCCGCCTTGCCGCTGGGAAGCCCGAGACCGGCAACCTGCGGCTTGAGGCGCGCCAGTCCGGCAACCAGATCGTCATCGCGATCAGCGACGACGGCGCCGGCATCAATTCCGCGCGCCTCGTCGAGAAGGCGATCGCTGCGGGCAAGCTGACCCAGGAAGCGGCTGCGCGCCTTTCCGAACAAGAACGGCTCGACCTCATCTTCCTGCCCGGCCTGTCCACCGCAAATCAGGTGACGGCGGTGTCGGGGCGCGGGGTCGGCATGGATGTCGTGCGCGCCAATATCGAGCGAATCGGCGGCGTCATCGCGCTCGACAGCCGTCCGGGGCAGGGGCTGACGATCACGCTGCGCGTGCCGCTGACGCTCACCATCATCCCCGGCCTCATCGTTCGGGCAGGAGGGCTGCACTTCGCCATTCCGCGCGCGGCTGTGGTCGAGATATTGCACGACACCAACGACATGCTGGCCATGAGCGAACTGGGCGGCGCCAAGATGGCGACCATTCGCGGCGTGCGCCACTCGATGGTCGATCTGGAAGACGTCCTCGGCATGGAGAAAGTCGCGCAGGCTGGACCGCGCGCGATCATGGTCGTGCGTTCGGCCACCGGCATGCCCTTCGCGCTCGGCGTGGCTGCGGTGGACAATCATGAGGAACTGGTAATCCGCCCCGCGTCTCCGCTCGTCATGGCGAGCGGCGTCTATGCTGGCATGACCTTGCCGGACAATGGCCAACCGATGTTGCTTCTCGACGCGGCGGGCCTTGCTGCAGCTGCCCGCTTGCCCAACGTGGCGGAGGATCGGTCCGCCGCCGCCATCGAAGCACGCGCCACTGCCGACGCCACGGCGGAGATGGTCCCGGCGCTGCGGTTCGAGGAACTGACGGGCGAACGCCGCCTGCTGCGCCTGTCACTGATCGAGCGTGTCGAGGATGTTGATGTTTCGCTGTTCGGTCGCTCGGGTGCGCGCAGCTTCGTTCGGCTTGACGGGCGGTTGATCCCGGTCGTGGGCAACCTGTCAATCAGCGGCGCGCGCCTCTCCGCGCTGCGCCTGCGCGACGGCGCGCAGGAAGCTTGCTATCCTGTAGCGGCCGTTCTCGATATCGTGCAAATGCCACTTGTGCCGGACATGGTGGCGATGCAGGGCTTGCTGAGCGGCGTATCCGTCATCGACGGCGAGCATCTGGAGGTGATCAATCCCTTCGCTTTGTTCGCGGCCATGCCTGACACGCCGATCGCGGAGCCGACGCGTGGACGATGCCTGCTGGCCGACGCGAGCGATGGCTGGAGCAAGGAAATCCTTGCGCCGCTGTTGCGCCAAGCCGGGCATGATGTCGTGCTGGGATTGCCGCAGGACGGCGCAATCGATCCCCGCGACATCCTGCTCTGCGCGACGCCCGAAGCGGTGCAGGCCGCTGGCATGATGGCCGACATCGCAGGTTGCCGCGTGGTGCAGCTGCGCGCCAGCCCGCGCCCCACCGGGCCGGGAGACAGCAGCATCTATCGATACGATCAGGACGCGCTGATGGCCGCGCTGTCCGAACGGAGGGGATGACATGGACAGGCTCTATCTCTTCGCGATGCTGGCGGACACGCGCATCGCGGTCGAAGCGCGGGAGGTGGAGGCGGTGGTCCGCCTGTCCGACATTTCGCCCGTCCCTGGCATGGGCGCGCATATCGCGGGTCTGTCCGCGCTGCGCAGCCGCGTGCTGACGGTCATCGACGTGGCTGCTCTCGTACGGGGCAAGGCGACCGAGAGGAAACAGCGCAGCTTTGCGATCATCGCTGATATCAGCGGCCACAGCTACGGCCTGATGGTCGATGGCGTATCCGACATCTGCCAGGTACCCGAAGGCGAACTGCCGTTGCAAGGTCAGCTCGATTCCGCATGGGCACCCTTCGCGCGCGGGATCGTAGAACAGGATGGCAAGCCATGGCTGCTCGTATCGCTGGCCGCCTTCATAGAGGGCGGTACATTGGCGCAGGCTGCCTGAGATTATCGCGCGGGTTGTTTACCAAATCCTCGCATTTGCCCGCTAGCGTTGGACAACGGCTAGAAAAGCCAAGGGACGCTTCATGAAAAACTGCCTCGTCGTCGATGACTCCAAGGTGATCCGCAAGGTCGCCCGCCATATACTCGAATCGCTGGACATGACCGTCAGCGAAGCGGTGGATGGGCAGGATGCGCTCACTCAGTGCGAGGCCTCCACGCCCGACGTGGTGCTGCTTGACTGGAACATGCCTGTGATGAGCGGTATGGAGTTTCTTCAGGCCTTGTCCAGCGCCAAGCTGGATGCGCGCCCTAAGATCATCTTTTGCACCACGGAAAACGGCATCGGCCACATCAAGGCTGCGGTCGAAGCCGGTGCGGACGAATATGTCATGAAGCCTTTCGATCGCGATACGCTCGAAAGCAAGCTGGCGATCGTTGGAGTGATCTGATCCTCTACCAAAGACCGTTACGACCGGGAGGCGGCAAGCCTCCCTCGCATCCCCGTATCTGAAGGCTTTTGATGACCGCTATGGTGCCGATCATGACCAGTGAGGGGAGCCGAACCCCGGTTATCCGCACCTTGGTGGTCGATGATTCGGTTGTCGTGCGCACGGTGATCGAGCGCATCCTGAACGGGCATCCTGGCTTCACCGTCGTCCATAAAACTAACAGCGCGGAACAGGCGCTTGCCTATCTCGCCAATCATGATGTCGATCTCGTCCTGCTCGACATCGAACTGCCGGGGCAGAGCGGCATAGCGGCCTTGCCCGCCATCCTCGCCGCTTGCGCGGAGGCCAAGGTTGCGATCCTGTCGGCCCGATGCGAGGAGGGCAGCGCCGCTGCGGTCGAGGCGCTGGCGCTCGGCGCGAGCGAAATCGTGTCGAAGCCGGGCAGCGGCAGCTTTGGCGAACAGTTTCCACAGTCGCTGATCGAACGGCTTGGCCGCCTTTTCGATGAAAGCGCTTCGACGCAGGCTGCTCCGTCTTCGGCGCAGCGTATCGTCAAGCCTGCGACCGCGCCTGCGTCTGAACCGCTTGCTTGCCTCGGCATCGGCGCTTCGACGGGCGGCATCCATGCGATCAGCCAGCTGTTTCAGGGATTGTCCGAACCGCTCGGCGTGCCGATCCTGCTGACGCAGCATCTGCCGCTTAGCTTCACGGGATATTTCGCGCAGCAGCTGTCGCGCATGACTCACCTGCGGGTGAAGGTCGCCGGGAATGGCGACCTGCTGATGCCTGACACGGTCTATGTCGCGCCGGGTGATGCGAACCTCACCCTGCGGCGCGGACTGCATGGCCGGGTCAATATCGTCCTCAATAAAGATCGTACGCCGACAGGCAACCTCCCCGCAGTCGACCCGATGTTCGCCAGCATGGCGCAGGTCTACGGCGCGGGCGCGGCTGGTGTGGTGCTGACCGGCATGGGCAAGGACGGGACCGTCGGCGCGCGGGAGATGGTAGCGTATGGCGGCTGGATCGTCGCACAGGACGAAGCGAGCAGCGTCGTCTGGGGTATGCCGGGATCGATCGCGAACGCGGGCATGGCCTGCGCGGTGATGGAGCCGGTCGGCATGATGGAATTTATCGCGCGTCGCGGAAAGGTACTTGCTTGATGTCGGCTGCTTCTTCCGCCCCGGCGATGCTGGATAGTGCGGCGCGCTTCTTCACCGGCCTGCTCGAAAAGCGGACCGGCCAGATCTTGAGCGAGGGCCGCGCATGGCGGATGGAGACGGCGTTGCGCCCGGTGCTGCGTCAGCATGGCCTGACCGACATGGATGCGCTGGCAGCGAAGCTGATGCGCAAGGGCGACGCACGGCTGGAAGAAGAAGTGGTCAATGCTCTGCTCAACAATGAAAGCAGCTTCTTCCGCGACCTCCAGATGTTTGACCTGCTTCAGCG
>CAJYHD010000058.1 GCA_913773715.1 uncultured Sphingobium sp. | reverse complement strand
TGGAACCGGCTAACCGATCTACTTCCATAATCCCGAAATACCATCCTTTTCGGGACGCTCGCGAATGGCAGCTTTCAGCTGAACCTGCCGTTCGATGAGGCCGCTGCGAACGGCGGCACTGTCCCACTTCTCGCCATTTCCTTCATCGCTGGTCGGTGCGTCGGGCGAACATGAATGGATGTCTGAAGTTGGGAAGCGCGAAACGACGGCTGAACGTCGTGCTATGGGTCCTTTGCTCCCGAAGGTCGACGGTTAGGCCATGCCCCACTTTAGAGTAAGGTCAGCGCCGCGCGCGGTAAGGTTCGCAAGAGATGCCGTCATTGTCCCCGTCCAGATTCGGGTTGTACCCCGGCTGGCCGCGGTGCATCGGCGCGGCGCCCGCCGCCCGTGCCTGAGCGCAATTGCGGTACATGAAGCCGGAGCCTTGAGGCTGCGAGCGGACCCGGGCAAACGACCGTGTGGAACTTGCCGAGCGCATTGTGTCAGGCTCGCGCGGATGGGCGCGACGCCAGTCCACTGGCATATCGAACTTGCTTGCCCAGATACCGGTCTTCGAGGCTTTGGCACGAGCTTCGAGGACAGCATAGTCGCTCTGCCCATTTCCCAGCACGATCGCGAACCCCCGCGCGACCATCTGCGCCGCCACGTCTTGACCGTCGATCAGGCAGTTGGCGACTGTGCGTCCGTAAACATCCTTGTCGCGCGGGATGCAGGTAATCGGGCGGTTGTCGATCAGCGAGCGAAGCGCGGACGCGGCGTCTTCCCCGCACGTCCATGCCGAGTAGTTCACCTGACAAGTCTGCTTGTACTCTGGAGCATCGATTCCGAACAAGCGAACCTTTGAGTCCGCAACTTCAAAGCTGTCGCCATCACCAGCGCGCGCCGTGCCGGTGATTGTTTGCGCCACCGCTGGCGATGACAATGCGAGGGCGAGAATGATGGTGAGGCGGATCATGCCGGGGACGCTATGGGGCGACGATTACCAGATGGTTGATCCGTCCGCTTACGAATGAGTTTTGTAGAAGCTGCCTGTTCAGACACGCCAGATCCCGACATTCTGTGCGCATGACTGGAACGGAAGATTGTCTCCTTCCCGTGCATGAGATTTGGCTCGCAAACCGCGGTCAGCCCATACGGGTACGCTGCAGATGTTGGGGAGTAACAAGAAGAAGCGGAATCATCGGAACTGCGTCTTAGCGTACCGGGGCGCTGCCACGAGAGCATAGTCCTAGCTGTCGTCGGTGTCTCTGAAGGTCACCTCCCGCTCCGATGATTGCAGCTATTTGGCGCTACAGATGCCGGATGTAGTTGGAGGTTGGGCGACAGCCACTTAGGGTGGCCTCATGTGTAACCGCGCCCGCATGGATGGAGAGCCCGAGACCCTCTGGAACTCGGCCGCCGAACTCTTCACCGAGCGCCCGCGCGACAACCACTTCAATCCGCGCGAACTCAGGCCCGGCAGTCGCAACTATGTCGTGCGTGAGCAGGACGGGAGGCGAGCCTGGGACGTGATGACCTGGGACGTGCTGGGCGGCCAGGGCAAGTGGAAGATGACCAACGTTCGGCACCTCGCCTTGCCGCAATGGCGCAAGCTCGCCGAGCGACCAGAGAACCGGTGCCTGGTGCCACTGACGGAGTTCTGCGAGTTCACTCTCGAGAATCACGATCTTGGCGATGGAAAGCCGCCGCTCAAGGGCGAGATGTGGTTTCAGGTCATCGATCAGCCGGTGTTCGCAGTGGCCGGCTTCTGGCAGCGCACTCAGCAGGGCAACGGGTTCACAATGGTCACGTGCGAGCCGAACGCGCTGGTCGAGCCGATCCATCCCAAGGCGATGATAACGATACTGACGCCTGAGGACGTGGATACCTGGTTGCGCGGGTCCTACGATGAGCTCGTCGCACTCCAGCGGCCGTACGAACCGGCCAAGATGAACGTGCGCGGCCCAGTCTTCCCTACCCGCCGTGCTGAGCGGTGAGGATCGGTTTCGCTGCCGTGCCGCAAGAGCCGGCTAGATTTCGGGTGCTTCGTCAAAGCGTCCCGCGCGGCGCAGCTGGCGCACAATGCCATTGAAGGCAGCCGTCACGCCTTGAGCCCTGCCGATGTCATTCTCCTGGCTCGCGGCATCCCAGTAGAGCTCAAGCGGCCAGCGCTCTGGGCAGTGTGGCAGCAGGCAGCGCAGCGCCAGCCGCACCTCCACGCCATCTACCCTAGCCTCGCCACAGCGGGACACCCCGGCCCGCAGGATATGAATTGAGAGCGCGATGACGACGCGCTGATGCCGCGGCAGCTTGCTCATGGCTCAACGAAAGTCGTGCGACTTGAACCGCACCACGTCTTCGGGATCCATGCCGTCCGCGTGCGGCGGCCAGTAGCAGTTGCGTGGGTTGGGGTTCCAATCCTTGTCACCGCGATCGGGAGCGCCAGCATGGCGCGCGCCATCACCTCTGCCGGTGCGATGCGGGAACGACATTTCGCCCACCGGTGCAGCAGATCGCCATGGTCGATGATCTTGTCGCAGATGACGTGGATCACCTCGCCTTCCTTCTGCACCCTGCCTTTCATGCCAATCATCGAGGCGGACATGACGGTGCGGCGTTGCGCCTCGAAGCGGTCCGGCCACAGGATGCCGTTGGCGATCCCGCTCTCGTCCTCAATGGTGATGAAAAGCACGCCCTTGGCGCTGCCGGGCTTCTGGCGAACGAGGATGATGCCGGCGACCTCGACGTGCCGGCCGTCGCGAATGCCGTTCAGGTCTGCGCAGCGCTTTACGCCTCGCCGGGCAAGCTCGTCGCGTACGAAGGTCAGCGGATGGGCACGTAGCGATAGCTGCAGCGAGCGGTAGTCCTCGATCACCTCGCGCCCATCGGTGAGCGGTCGCAAGCTGACGTCCGTCTCCATGCCTTCGGCGCTGAAGCTCTCGGCTGCGCGATCGGCGGCAAACAACGGCAGCGGCGCTTCGCCGAGGCCTCTCACCTTCCACAAGCCCTGGCGTCGATCAGCGCCGAAGGTGTGGAAGGCATCGGCGTCTGCCAGCTTCTCGATTGCAGCGCGCGGCACGCCCGAGCGCCGCCACACATCCTCAATCGAGACGAAGGGACTTGTCTCGCGCACGGCGGCAATGGCAGCGCCATCCTTGTTGGACAGGCCACGCACCTGGCGCAGCCCAAGCCGAACGGCGAGGTAGCGGCCGGCACTCGGCTCCAGGGTGCAATCCCAGCGGCTCGCATTGACGCAGGGTGGCCGCACCTCGACGCCGTGCTCGCGCGCGTCGCGAACCACTTGTGCCGGCGCGTAGAAGCCCATTGGCTGTGCGTTCATCAGCGCGGCGCAGAACACGTCGGGATGATGGTGCTTCATCCACGCCGAGGCGTAGGCGATCTTGGCAAAGCTCGCGGCATGGCTCTCGGGAAAGCCGTAGGAGCCAAAGCCTTCCAGCTGGCGGAACGTGCGCTCGGCAAACTCGCGCGGGTAGCCGCGCGTCACCATCCCCTCGACCAGCTTCTCCGAGAAGTGCGACACGCCGCCGGTGAACTTGAAGGTCGCCATGGCGCGGCGCAGTTGGTCCGCCTCGGCCGGCGTGAAGCCCGCACCAACGATCGCCACCTTCATCGCCTGTTCCTGGAACAGCGGCACGCCCAGGGTCTTTTCGAGCACCGCGCGCAGCTCCGGACGCGGGTACTCCGGCTTCTCCAGCCCTTCACGCCGCCGCAGGTAGGGGTGGACCATGTCGCCCTGGATCGGTCCAGGCCGCACGATCGCCACCTGGATGACCAGATCATAGAAGCGCCGCGGCTTCATGCGTGGCAGCATCGACATCTGTGCCCGGCTCTCGATCTGGAAGGTGCCCAGCGTGTCAGCCTTCTGGATCATGGCGAACACGTCCGGATCATCGTCCTGCAGATCAGCCATGCCGATCCGCAATCCCTTGGCTTCTGCCAGCAAGTTGAAGGCGCGGTTCATGCAGCCCAGCATGCCAAGCCCCAGCACGTCGACCTTCATGAACTTCAGTGCATCGATATCGTCCTTGTCCCACTCGATGATCTGGCGATCCACCATGGCCGCCGGTTCGATCGGTACCAGGTCGTCGAGGCGATCATGGGTGAGGACGAAGCCGCCGGGATGCTGGCTCATGTGGCGAGGCACGCCGATGAGCTTGCGGGCAAGATCGAGCGTCAGCTGCAAGCGGCGGTCCGCAATATCGAGGTTAAGCTCGTTTACCTGCTTCTCGCCGACGCCTTCGGCCGACCAGCCCCAGACCATGCCGGCAAGCGAGGACGTCAGGTCCTCTGGCAGACCCAGCGCCTTGCCGACGTCGCGCACTGCGCCCCGCGCGCGATAGCGGCTGACGACAGCCGTCAGCGCCGAATGGTTGCGGCCATAGGTGTCGTAGATCCACTGGATGATCTCTTCGCGCCGCTCATGCTCGAAGTCGACATCGATGTCGGGCGGCTCGCGGCGCTCGCCCGAGACGAAGCGCTCGAACAGCAGCTCGTGTTGGATCGGGTCGATCGAGGTGATGCCCAGCACGTAGCAGACGCAGGAGTTGGCAGCCGAGCCGCGGCCTTGGCACAGGATTTCGCGCTGGCGTGCCTCACGCACGATCGCGTGAACGGTGAGGAAGTACGGCGCGTACTCCAGCTCGGCAATTAGGCGTAGCTCGTGAGCGATCTGAGTGCTGTATGCCTGCGGCACGCCGTCGGGGAACCTGCGCCCGGCTGCCTCATGCGTCAGCTGCTCCAATGCCTGCTGTGCGCTCAGACCTTCGATCACCCGTTCGTGCGGGTACTGATAAGCCAGTTCGCCGAGGTCGAAGGTACAAGCGGCTGCGATGTCGACGCTGGCCTGCAAAGCATCGGGGTAGGCGGCAAAGCGCCGGTGCATCTCTGCCGGAGGCTTCAGCGCCCGATCGGCATTGACCTCGCGCCGATAGCCTAGCTCATCCACGGTGCACTTCTCGCGAACGGCAGTGACCACATCCTGGAGCAGGCGCACCTCAGGCGCATGGTAGAGGACATCACCGGTGGCGACGGCGCGGACACCGGCCTCTCGCGCCTGATCGGCCAGCGCGGCGATGCGCACCGCATCATCAGGCCGGCGGCGCTGGAACAAGGCCATGTAAGCGCGCACGCCGTAGAGTGCCT
>CAJYHD010000057.1 GCA_913773715.1 uncultured Sphingobium sp. | reverse complement strand
GCCTCGGCATCCGGGAATATGATGAGATGGGCTTCATCCCCGCCGACCGCATCTTCGAAAGCGTGTCGCGCGTGCTGGAATATAGCTATGATGATTATGCCGCCGCCTTCCTGGCGGACGCGGCAGGCAGCAGCGATCGTGCGGCGCTACTGCGACAACGCAGCGGCAACTGGCGCAATGTCTTCGATGCGAAGACCGGATTTGCGCGACCGAAACTCGCTGACGGGCGCTGGGCCGAACCCTTCGCGCCGAACGAAATCGGCCATTCGAAGAAATGGCGCGACTTCACCGAAAGCAACAGCTGGCAGGCGACCTTCCTCAACCAGCATGACGTCCACGGCCTGATCGCGGCGATGGGCGGCGATACAGCGTTCGAGGCGAAGCTGGATGGCCTGTTCACCGCCGACTCTACCCTGCCCGAAGGCGCGCCGCCGGACATCAGCGGCCTCGTCGGCCAATATGCCCATGGCAACGAACCGAGCCACCATGTCGCATATCTCTACGCCTATTGTGGCGCGGCGTGGAAGACGCAGGCGATGGTCCGCCGTCTGATGCGCGAGATGTACAAGGCCGCGCCCGACGGCGTGATCGGCAATGACGATTGCGGGCAGATGAGCGCGTGGTTCATCCTGTCCTCGCTCGGCTTCTATCCGGTCGATCCGGTCAGCGCGACCTATGTGCTGGGCAGCCCGCTGTTCGAGCGGGCAAGCGTAAACCTCGGCAACGGGCACAAGCTGCGGATCGAGGCTCCCGGCAATGGTCCGGGTACGCCCTATGTCCGGTCCGTGACGTGGAACGGGAGGCCCTGGACCAAGGGCTGGATCGCGCATGCCGATCTGGTGAAGGGCGGCACGCTGCGCTTTGAAATGAGCAATGCGCCCAACAAGGATTTCGCCGCCAAAGTCGAGGATAGGCCCGGTCGCCGCGCATGATGTTGTTTGCCGCCCTTGCTCTCGCCGCCGTCGCGCCTGCGCCGCTGTCCTTGCAGTCGGTGTGCGTCAGCGGAGAGACCGTGGCGGCGGACTTGCTGCGGCGAAGGCTGACTGAGCGAGGCGCGACGGCAGAGGGCTGCATCACTCAAGTGCGCCTGACGCGGTCCGCAACACTACCCGCAGAAGCCTTCCGCATCGATCGGCAAGGCAGCACGGTCACGATCCGGGCGGCGGGGCGGCGCGGGCTGATCTACGGCGCGGGGTGGATCTTGCGCCATAGCGACGCCCTGTCGCTCGCTTTGAGCACTCCCGTTCGCGAAACGCCCCTTCAGGAAATACGCGGTACGCAGATCGGCTATCGCGCGAAGAACAACAGCTATGACGCCTGGACGCCGGCAATGTTGCGGCGACGGATCGAGGATTTCGCGCTCTGGGGCGCGAACCGCATCCAGATCGTTGCGCCGGTGTCGGACGACGCCCCCTCCTCACCCGTCATGCCGGTGCCGCCGCAGCGTGCGGTCGTCGCAATGGCACAGGCGGCCAAGGATCTGGGGGTGGATGTCGCGCTCTTCTATCCTTTGCTCGGCGACTATGATGGTGGCGCGGCGGATCAGGCGGAGGCAGCGAAGCTGGACGCCCTACTTCGCACCCTGCCCGCGCTCGACGCGCTCTACTTTCCCGGCGGCGATCCGGGGCACACGACCCCCGGCCGCCTGTTCCCGCTGGCAAAGCAGCTGGCGAGCGTGCTGCGCGCGCGCTTCCCCAAGGCGGAACTGCTGCTCTCGACACAGGGGTTCGATGCCAAGGGGCTGGACGCCTTTCACGCGGAACTGGCGAAGCGACCGTCCTGGCTTAGCGCGATCTTCGTCGGGCCGCAGACGCGCGAAAGCGTGGCGACGCATCGCAAGCGAATCGGCGGGCGCTACCCGATTGAGGCCTATCCCGACACGGCCCATGCGATGCAGGCGCAATTCCCCGTGCCCGATTGGCACCCCGCCTTCGCGATGACGCAGGGTCGCGAGCCGGTCAATCCGCGCCCCGCCGCCCAGAAGGCGATCTTCGATTATCTCAAGCCCGGCATCCGCGGCGCGATCACCTATTCGGAGGGGATCAACGACGACTGGAACGTTCATCAGTGGCTAGCGATGGGCTGGGATGGGCGCGGGGACATCGCTGCGGACTATGCGCGCTTCTATGTCGGCGATGCCGCCTTTGCCGCGATCCCGGCGATGCTGGAGGCGAACTGGCGCGGCGATCCGGCCAGCAATGCGGGCATCGACGCTACGCTGAAGGCGATCGACGCCGTGCATCCCGCCGTGTGGGCCGACTGGCGTATCGATCTATATCGCTATCGCGCCGTCTATGACGAGCTAGTGCGCGAGCGGCTGACGAGAGCGCGGGCGCGGCAGGCCGAAGCGCTCTACACGCTGCGTCAGACGCCGGGCATCGGATCGGACGCGGCGGTTGCGGCGACGCGCTTTGCCTATGCCCGGCCAGAGGGCGAGGACAGTGCGGCGCTTTATGCGCGCCTTACCACCCTCGCCGACCGTTTGCGCAACACGGCGGGGATGCAGTTGTCGGTCGAAAGCCATGGCGCATCCGACTGGCGGCGCGGAGCCAATTTCGATCGGGCGATGATCGACCTCAACGACCGGGTCGCAGTCGAGCGCGACATGACGGCGGCACTTGCCCTCCCGACCGAAGCGGAACGGGTGAAGGCGCTGCTCGCGATCGGCGACCGCTGGGGCATGGCCGACTTCGCGCTGTACGACGATCTGGGCGATCCGACCAATGAGCCGCATCTGGCGCGCGGGCCGGGCTATCCCGGCGACCCTCAACTCTGGAACAGCGCGATCGATGGTGTTGGCGAACATACGCCCGATGAAGGCTGGCGCCTTGCGGAAATCAGCTATGCCGAGGCGCTCTACGAACAGCCGCTGAGGCTACATTATGAAGGGCTGGAGCGGAACCGCGCCTATCGCCTGCGCTACACTTGGGCCGGGGAAAGCTACACGCTGCCGCTGGCGCTGACCGCCAACGGCACGCCGCTCCCCGCCCCAGCTACCCGCAGCAGCAATCGGCAGCGCGTGGAACTGCCGGTGCCGCAAGCTCTGACCGCAGACGGTACGCTCGACCTCGTCTGGAGCCGCTCACCGGGTATGGGCGGCAGCGGACGAGGACGACAGATCGCCGAAGTCTGGCTGATACCCGAACACCTCACCCAAGACACCAACACCGGAGCCACACCATGATCGCGCATGTCACCCGCCGCAGCCTGATGGCCGGATCGCTTCTGGCCGGTGCCGCCGCCTGCGCGCCGCGCGGTCCTGTCGCTGCACTTGGTCAGGCAAAGCTGCCCGCACCATGGGGGGCGACGCCCTCTATGCGCCAGCTGAAATGGCACGACCGGCGCATGTACGCCTTCATCCACTTCTCGATGAACACCTTCACCGACAAGGAATGGGGCTATGGCGACGAAGACGTGCGCCTGTTCAACCCCACCGACTTCGATCCAGACCAGATCGTTGCGGTGGCGAAGACGGGCGGCCTCACCGGCCTCATCATCACGGCCAAGCATCATGACGGCTTCTGCCTGTGGCCGACGATGCTGACCGAGCACTGCATCCGCAACACGCCCTACAAGGGCGGCAAGGGCGACATCGTCGGCGAACTGGAGCAGGCTTGTCGCCGGGCGGGCATGGCGTTCGGCGTCTATCTCTCGCCATGGGACCGCAACCGTGCCGATTATGGCCTGCCATCCTACATCGACTATTATCGCGCGCAGCTGACCGAACTCTGCACCCGCTATGGCGACTTGTTCGAGGTCTGGTTCGATGGCGCGAACGGAGGCGACGGCTATTATGGCGGCGCGCGCGAGACGCGGAAGATCGACGCTGTGTCCTATTACAACTGGCCGAGCATCATCGCGCTGGTCCACAAGCTGCAACCCATGGCCTGCACCTTCGACCCGCTGGGCGCGGACATTCGCTGGGTTGGGAATGAGGATGGCCATGCGGGCGATCCGTGCTGGCCGACGATGCCCAACGAGCCTTACGATCAGGTCAAGGGTAATAGCGGCGTGCGCGGCGCAGAGCTGTGGTGGCCCGCCGAAACCAACGTTTCGATCCGGCCCGGCTGGTTCTACCATGCGGACGAGGATACGCAGGTCAAGACGCCGCAAAAGCTGATGGAAATGTTCGACCAGTCGATCGGCCATGGCACGACCTTCCACCTCAACCTGCCGCCCGACCGGCGCGGGAAGATCGCCGATCGCGACGTGGCGAGCCTCAAGGCATTCGGCGACGCTGTGCGTGCGACCTTCGCCCGCGATGTGGCGCAGGGCGCGGTGGCGAGCGCCAGCGCGGACATCGGATCGACGGCGGCCCATGCGGTGGACGGCAATGTCGACACATTCTGGTGCGCGCCTGCTGACGCCAGGGACGCGAGCCTGACGCTCGACCTCGCGCCCGGCACCCGGTTCGACACGATCCGCTTGCAGGAATGGCTGCCACTGGGCCTGCGCACCACGCGCTTCGCCGTCGACATCTCGCAGGATGGGACGAACTGGCAGCAGGTCGCGGAAAAGGAGATGGTAGGTCCACAGCGTCTCGTCCGGTTGCCCCTGCCCGTCAGCCCGCGCCGCGTGCGCTTCCGCGCGACGGAGGCGGAAGCCGGACCGACCTTGCGCGAGTTCGCGCTGTTCCTGTCGGTCGCGCCGGTGCAACTGCCGCCCGCCCGATCTAGCGATCCCAGCATAGTTGCGCGGACGGGATGGAAGATCGTCTCCGCCAGCGCGCCGGGCGGGGAAGCGGTTCTGGACGACAATGCCAAGACCGTCTGGACCAGCCCCGCGCCGGCAAAGATCGTCATCGAAATGGGCAAGGCGGAGCGGCTCGCCGGGTTCACGCTGACGCCGACGCGCCATGTCGATCCACAGGCCGCGCCGCCTGCGCGCTACGTCGTGGAGACGAGCGTGGACGGCAAAAGCTGGACCAGGGCGGAACAGGGCGAGTTCCAGAATATCAACTATGCCCGCGCGACACAGCGCATCCCTTTCGCCGCGCCGCGCGAAGCCCGCTATCTGCGGCTCGCCTTCCCGCGCCCGGCAGTCGATGCGCCTGCCATCGCCGTCGCGACGATCGGCGCGTTTCGGTAAGTTCGCTGCCCGCTTTTTATCGTCACCCCAGCGCAGGCTGGGGTCTCAGGCCCGCGAGCGCCACGTCGCCTGAGATGCCAGCCTGCGCTGGCATGACGGACGAGGGACTAAAGCCGATCCAGCTTCCGGCGCAGCGCGGCGACCTCATCGCGGTTGGCCTGCCGCCTGCCACCGAGCGCGAAGCCCATCTCCAGCGCGCGAGTATCGGCGGGAAGACCGTCGATCCGCGCAGACGCATGGGCGGCGCGGACCTGTGTCGCGCGCAGAACCTCCGCGACATTGCCGGAGCGGATGCCGGACCCTGGCATGATAGTGATGCGCCCTCCCGCCTGTCGCTCCATCGCGGCGATGACGGGCAGCGCGTCTATCGCCCGCACCGCCCCGCCCGAGGTCAGGATATGATCGAAGCCGATCGCCACCGCCTCCTCGACCGCCGAGACCGGATCAGCGACCAGGTCCATCGCGCGGTGCAGCGTCAATCCGATGTCGGAGCGCACTTTGCGCATCGCCTTCACCCAGTGCCGCAAAGCCGCGCCGTCCAGCCGATCGCCCGTCGTCGCGCCGAACACCAGTCCGTCGACACCCTGCGCGATCAGCGCCACGCCTTCCGCTTGCGCCAACGCCATATCATCCGTGTCATAAACGAAGTCGCCATCGCGCGGACGCACCATCGCCCGCACCGTCGCACCAGCCTCCCGAACCGCAGCAACCGCCTGCGCCGTCAATCCGGCGGATGGCGTCAGGCCGCCCAAGGCGAGCGCACTGCACAGCTCGATCCGATCCGCCCCGCCTTCGAGCGCCGCGCGCACATCGGCCATCGTCTCGACACAGATTTCCAGCGCGACCCGCCCCATCATCATCCTTTCTGCTCGCCCCCCACAGCCATGCCGCCGCCCCTTCCAGATGGCAACCGATTGGGCTACCCCATCGTCAAGCATTGTCCCGGATTCCCAAGGAGCGCCCTTGTCCAACCCGCTTTCCAGCCCGCAGTTCGAATTGAAGATCCTCGACCCCCGCATCCACGAGTGGGGCCTGCCCAGCTTTCAGACGGACATGTCCGCCGGGATCGACATGTATGCCTGCATCGACGAACCGCTCGCCCTTCAGCCGCAGGCCGACGCCGTGCTGATCCCGACCGGGGTCGCGATCCTGATGAACGATCCCAACGTCGTCGCCTTCCTACTGGCGCGATCGGGTCTCGGTCACAAGAAGGGCGTGATCCTGGGTCAGTCGGTCGGTACGATCGATGCCGACTACGCCAACCAGATTTTCATCAGCACCTGGCTGCGTACGCCGCCGGGCAGCGATCCGGTGGTGATCAACCCCGGCGACCGCATCGCGCAGCTCGTCTTCCTCCCCATCCTGCGCCCGACCTTTGCCGTGGTGACGGAGTTTTCCGCCACGACGGCGCGCGGTCAGGGCGGGTTCGGATCGACCGGGATATGAAGCCATGATCCTGACCGACGATCAGCTGGAACGCTATGCCCGCCATATCGTGCTGAAGGAGATCGGCGGGGCGGGTCAGGCGCGGCTGTTGTCGGCGGACGTAGCCGTGATCGGCGCGGGCGGTATCGGCAGCCCGGCGATCCTCTATCTGGCGGCGGCGGGTGTCGGCACGATCCGGGTCATCGACCATGACGATGTCGCGCTGTCCAACCTGCAACGGCAGGTGCTGTTCGGTACGGATGACATCGGCGTGCCCAAGGCGGAAGCCGCGCTCGCCGCCGTGTCTCGGATCAACCCGGA
>CAJYHD010000056.1 GCA_913773715.1 uncultured Sphingobium sp. | reverse complement strand
TGGGGGCGATCATATTATACCCTAGCTGTGCTGTGACCGATTGTATTTAGGGCAATTTTCTTTCCGCCGATCAAAAAGGGATCGGCGGAGAGGGCCGCGCTTTTGCAATCATCCAACGCGCCTCGGTCGATTCCCCGGTTAAGATTGCCGCCTCTAATAGGTTGCCGCAACGGCATGAAATCGGCATTTCTCAAGATCTCGCAATAACAACACCGATCGAATCGTGTATGTTCTAAATCGGACATCGATGCTCACTGCCGGATTTGTGCGCCAAACGACTTTCGAAGCGCGCGCAATTTTTCCCCGCACGGCATTTTAACTCTTGATTTAATGATGAGCGGCTATGTGTTTGCATCAAGCGGCGCTGCTGTCGCCGTTGCCTGGGGACGCGTCGATGTCGTTGTTTCGGTCCAGGCTGCGTGCCCTCACGGAGGCTATCAACCGCTCGCGGGGCTGCCTCGATCTTGATCTCGACGGCACCATTCGCAACGCGAATGCTAACTTCCTCGATCTGATGGGTTACCGCCGCGAAGAACTGATCGGCCAACCCCATAGCCTTCTGCTCCCCCCGAACGAGCGGAATAGCTCGGAGGGCGTGGATTTCTGGGCCAGCCTGCGCGAGGGCAAGCCCCAGACCCGCGAGTTCAAACGGATCACCAAGGCGCGGAGCGAGGTCTGGATCCTGGCATCCTACAACCCCGTGCTGAGCCGCTCCGGCAAGCCCGTACGCATCGTCGTCTTTGCCTCTGACATCACAGCGCAAAAGGCACGGAGCATTGACACAAATGGTCAGGTCGCCGCCTTGCACCGATCGCAGGCCGTGATCGCCTTCACGCCAGACGGTACCATCCTCGATGCCAATACCAATTTTCTTGATACGCTGGGCTACGAGCTGAACGAAATCCAGGGTCAGCATCACCACATCTTCATCGATCCGTCCGAACGTGAAAGCGTCGCCTACCGCGAGTTCTGGGCTGCCCTCGGCCGCGGCGAGCACCAAGCGGCAGAGTATCGCCGCTTTGCCAAGGGCGGGCGGGAAATTTTCATCCAGGCGACCTACAACCCAATCCGTGACGATGATGGGCGTCTGGTCAAGGTCGTGAAGTTCGCCGTCGATGTGACCGCTCAGGTGCACGAGCGCCGGCGCCGGGCCGAAAAAGCTCAAGCCATCAGCCTCGACCTCAATGCCATCAGTCAAGCGGTGCATGGGGTGACGACTCAGACGGTCGCAGCAGCGGGCACGGTGCATCAAGTCTCGAGCGACATCCAGGCCGTCGCATCCGGAGCCGAGGAGCTGTCTGTCTCGGTGGCGGAGATCAGCAGCCAGGTGCAGCACGCCTCTCAGATCGCCGGGCGGGCGGTTACCCAGGCCGAGCATACCGGTGGCATCGTTGCGGGCTTGAGCGAACAGGCTACCCGTATCGGCGAGGTCGTCGCCCTCATCCAGGCGATCGCCAGTCAGACTAATCTGCTCGCGCTCAACGCAACCATTGAAGCGGCTCGCGCAGGCGAAGCGGGGCGGGGTTTCGCCGTGGTGGCGCAGGAGGTCAAACAACTCGCCGAACAAACAAGCAAGGCCACCGATCAGATCCGCCAGCAGATCGGTGCGACGCAAGGGGCAACCCAGCAGGCGGTGGAAGCTATCGGCGCGATCCAGGGCACGATCCGGACGCTCGATCAGGTCGCAACCGCCATCGCGGCGGCGGTGGAGGAGCAGTCGGCGGTGACCCGCGAAATCTCTGCATCAATGCAAACGGCCTCACACGGCGCTAACAGCCTTGCCAGCAGCATGGAAGCGATTGCCCAAGCGGCCGAGCAGGTCGATCAATCGACTACGAAGGTTCGTGAGGCCTCCGAGGCGGCGTAAAACTCTCTAGACCTGGATCGTCTAATCATTCCCGTGCACCACTGATGAAACCAGACGCAATCAGCCGTTTGGGAGAACACATTGTGAGTGTTGATCAAATACCACCGAGTGAAGATTGGCGACTGCGCGCAGTGGCCGCCTACGGCCTCAGCTCCGACGTCATGCAGGGAGACCTGGAGCCGCTGAACCTACTAGCACGCGCGCTGTTCGGCGTACCAACTTCGATGGTGTCAGTTGTTTCGCACCATCATACGTTTTTCGCTAGCCGAGTCGGCATCTCAGTCTGCGAGGTCGATCGACACATTTCATTCTGCCATTCTACGATCGCTCGGGACGAGCCGCTGGTTATCCTCGACGCCAGCCAGGACTCGAATTTCCATGACAACCCACTGGTGACCGGGCCGGCGCATGTCCGCTTCTACGCCGGTGCGCCGCTGATCGGCCCATCCGGTGCGGCGATCGGGTCCTTCTGTCTTCTCGACACCCGCCCGCGTAAGGCGTTCACGCCAGAAGATGTCGCTAACCTGAAGCTTTTGGCCACGCTCGCCCTCGACAAGATGGAGCTGCGGCGGCTCGCGCGCGCTCAGCAAGCCAGCGATAACCGCTTCCGTCAGATGTCGGATACTTCGCCGGCCGGCATCATCTGCGCCGACCACGAGGGTATCATTTGCTTCTGGAACCAGGGCGCTGAGGCGATGCTCGGGTTCTCGGCCGCCGAGGCCGAGGGTCAATCGATTGACTTCATCGTTCCTCATCGACTCCGCGGCAGCCACGGCGGTGGGCTCAAACACGTTGCCGCCGGCGGGAAACCGAAGCTTGTCGGCCAGTCGGTGGAACTGTGGGCTCTGTGCAAGGACGGCTCGGAGCTTCCGATCGAGCTGGCCTTATCGATGTGGCAGGATGAGGGGGGCGCAAGCTTCGGCGCCATCATCCGCGATCTCTCCGGTCGGCGCGCGAACGAGGAACGCCTAGATCGGCTGGCGCACCGTGACCATCTCACCGCCCTACCTAATCGTTTAGTCCTCCGCCAGCGTCTCGATGAAGTGACTAGGGCGCAGGTCGATGCGACCTTATTAGTTCTCGATCTCGATGGATTCAAACAGGTCAACGATACGCTGGGACATTCGGCAGGCGATCGCTTGCTTCAGGACGTTGCAGGCCGCCTGTTGAGCGCAACTGGTCCGCTGGATACGGTGGCCCGCCTTGGAGGCGATGAGTTCGCAGTCATCCTCTCCGAGCACGACGTAGATCAGGGGGCAGGCACCGTAGCCGAACGCCTCATCCAACTCCTCTCCGCCCCCTTCACGGTGAATGGTCTAGCTTTCAATCTGAGCGCCAGCGTCGGCGTCGCCCACTATCCTTCGCATGGGAAGCAAACCGACGACCTGCTCTCGGCCGCCGACCTCGCCCTTTATGCAGCTAAGGCCGGGGGCCGACAGCGCCACTGCATCTACTCTCCGAGGTTTCGCGAGGCGGCGCTACAGCAGCACGCGCTGGAAAGTGAGCTACGTCACGCCTACGAAAACAACGAATTTCGGCTGTTTTATCAGCCGCAGATCGATGGCGTCGGGCGACTGATGGGGGCGGAAGCCCTGTTGCGCTGGGACCATCCAGAGCGCGGGCTGCAATCCCCCGCTGCTTTCTTATCGTTTCTCGAGAAAAGCCCGCTAGCCATCCAAGTCGGAAAGTGGGTGCTGCAGACCGCTTGCGCCCAAGCCGCCATCTGGCGGCAGGACGCGCCGGGCTTTCGAATCGGCGTGAACCTTTTTGGGCTGCAGCTGCATAACGGTAATCTTGCTGCGGAGGTGCGTGCGGTCCTGGTGCAAACCGGTCTGCCTGCTGCAAATCTCGAGCTTGAGGTCACAGAGAATATAATTCTCCAGCAGAACGACATCGCCCTGCGAATGCTTCGGACATTGTATGCCGACGGGGTTAGCATCGCGTTCGATGATTTTGGGACGGGGTTTGCCTCACTCAGCCTGCTTAAGCGATACCCGCTGTCTCGGCTGAAAATAGACCAATCCTTTGTACGGAATCTGGGCCAGTCGCGGGAAGACGCGGCGATCGTTCGGTCCATAGTTCATATGGCGAAGGCCTTCGGGCTCGGCGTTATCGCAGAAGGGGTAGAAACCGTAGAACAGCAGGAGCGACTGCTCGCCAAGGGCTGCGATGAGCTACAGGGCTACTTGCACGGTCACCCGATGCCCGCCTTAAGCTTTGCGTCTCAGTTTGGGCTGGCGGATCGGCTCGTCCGCGAAATCGCCGCCTGACGCACGCTCTGGATTTTGCATCGTAGATGCCTCGGAATCTTCCGGGCATCGGACGAATGCCCGGGCCCATACACGCAGTGGGCCTAGGCATAGATTTTAATGTAGCATTATGTGACGCCATCGTGTGAATGCGGGCTGATCATACCATCTAGAAGGCGTCATCAGCTGATCTGATCCATCTAGAGCTTTGACAGATTTAACTTTACGATTCTGGCGACGAGGGTACGAGTTTTATGTTGGATAATCAGCGCGAGGCACTTCGCTATCAGGCCCTGGCCGAGGCCTCCCTCCTCGACACGCCGCCCGAGCGCGAGTTCGATGTGCTGGCGAAACTCGCGCAGACCTTGCTCGGCACCAGCATGTCCTCGATCACACTAATCACCCCGGAGCGCCAGTGGTTTAAGGCACGCTGCGGTCCGCTGGCACCGGAGACTCCGCGGGAGCAGGCGTTCTGCCCTGTCGTAGTCGAGACCGAAGCGCCGCTCACGGTAGCGGATGCCCGCCTCGACGCGCGCTTCGCCGACAGCCCGTTCGTGACCGGCGCCCCGAATATCCGCTACTACGCGGGCGTTCCACTTCGCGTCCGGCGCCTCGAAAGTGAGGCGGTGACGATCGGCACGATCTGCGTCCTCGACGAGCAACCACGCGGACCGCAGACGAGCGACCTCGAAGTTCTGGAGCAGTTGGCCTGCATCGCCGAGGCCCTGATCGACGCCCGAACCATCGCGCTTCGCGCTACCGAGGCCGCGGAGGAGCACCGACTGACCGTCGAACGACTGGAGCGCGAACGCCGTCAATTCAAACAGGCCGAGCGCATGGCCCATATCGGGTCGTACCGTTACGATATCGAGAAGCAGTCCACCTCTTGGTCCGATGGCGCTTTCGCCGTTCACGAACGTCCCGTCAGTGGCGGCGTGCCGAACCGCGATATCATGAACCACTTCCCGGAGCCGGATCGTACTGCGTTCATCGCCGCAGTCATGCGCACATTGGATACGGGCGAACCCTTCGAGATGGATGCCGATTTCGTAACAGCCAAGGGCAACCCCCGGCGGGTCCGGTGCTCGTGCGAGATCGAGTTGGTCAAAGGTAAGCCGGTCGCTCTTATTGGCTTGATTCAGGATATCACTGAACGGCACGAATTAGAGCAGCGCCTTCGTCATCGAGCTTGCACCGACGAATTGACCCAGCTTGCCAACCGAGCCGAGTTCCATCGTGTTCTAGATGCACGGCTACGCGAGGCGCGTGCCTTGAATGGTGATGTCGCCGTACTTCTTATCGACCTCGACGGCTTCAAAGGTGTCAACGACGCCTTCGGCCACGCTGCGGGCGATGCGGTGCTGCGCCGTGTCGCCGATCGGTTGCGCGTCTATCGCGACGACGGGAGTTTTCCGGCCAGGCTAGGAGGCGACGAGTTTGGGATGGTGATGTCTGTCGGTCTCGATCGGACGGCACTTGACCGCCAAGTGCGACGACTTCTGCGCGACCTGGAGATGGTGACGGAGGGACAGGGCCATATCGCTCGAGTGACGGGCACGATCGGCATCGCGTTGTCGAACGCGGCTGCGCAGGATCGCAATGTGCTACTGCGTCAAGCGGATGCGGCGCTCTACAGCGCCAAACGTAATCGAAAAGGAACCGCGGAGACATACCGAGTCGAAGTGGATCGCATAGCATGTTGATCGATTAAAACAGAAGAGGTTCTCGCAATTTAATTCCGAAATGCGCTTTAACTTGGCCGGCAGTGCGACCGATAGATCATTCCTAATAAACAGTTTCTGTCTGTAGTCTCCGACGAAAGATGACGATGATGCGAGCGCCATTTCCACAGGTAGATGTATTGCGCTGCACCAGCTAGCATCAAAATTGGGGTGCAGCTGGCCTTCTTGTGCCAGATAGCCAGTCACAT
>CAJYHD010000055.1 GCA_913773715.1 uncultured Sphingobium sp. | reverse complement strand
CGCGGCACCAGTTTCGGCCTGCCCGAGACGATGTTTGGCCTGTTCCCCGGCATGGGGGCGCATTGCTTCCTGTCGCGGCGGCTGGGCGCGGCGCGGGCCGAACGGATGATCCTCAGCGGCCGGACCTATAGCGCGGACGAATTGTACGAGATGGGGCTGGTCCACGGCCTGGCCGAGCCGGGGGAGGGGCGTCGCATGGTCGCCGATTACATCCGCCAGAACGATCGGCGACATAGCGCGCATTGCGCCATCTACGAGGCATCGCGAGCGGTCAATCCACTGCCGCTGGACGAATTGGAGGCGGTGGTCGATCTGTGGGCGGACGCGGCGTTGCGCCTGACCGATGGGGACCTGAAACGAATGGAGCGGTTGGTCGCCGCGCAGACCCGGTTGCGCGAAAAGGCTGGCAAATAGTCAATCGGCCTCGGGCGGGGGACGACCTTGCCCGAGGCCTTCTTGGTGCGCGCCGAAAAGCCAAACCACAACCTCTTCGGGCATTGGCGCGGCGAGCAGATAGCCCTGCACGGCATCGCACCGGGTCCGGCGAAGCTGCTCGAGTTGTTCGTGCGTCTCCACCCCCTCGGCGACCGTCTTCATGCCCAGCTTGGCGGCAAGCTCCACGATCGTCTGCACGATCGCGATCGAGGCGGGATTATGCTCCAGGTCGAGGACGAAGGAGCGATCGATCTTAAGTGTCTGGAACGGGAATTGGGTCAGATAGCTGAGCGAGGAATAGCCTGTCCCGAAATCGTCGAGCGTGGTGCACACATGGATCCGGTTCAGCGCGGCCAGGGCGGCCACCGAGCGCTCGACATCGTCGAGAAGCACGGTTTCCGTCACTTCGAGCGTCAGCCGCCGCGCGGGCAGGGCACTGGCCCGGAGCGCGCTTTCGACCGTGGCGGTAAGGTCGGGCATGCGAAGCTGCACCGGGGAGAGATTGACGGCGATCGTCGCCTCGGACGGCCAACGGCTCGCCACCTGACAGGCTTGATGCAGCACCCAGGCGCCGATGGGTACGATCAGGCCGTTCTCCTCGGCGATCGGAATAAACTCGGCAGGAGAGATCGGGCCGAAATGCGGGCTGGTCCAACGCAGCAAGGCTTCGCACGACGTGATGCTGCCGTGCGCCAGGCGAAAGATCGGCTGGAACAGCAGGTGGAATTCGCCCCTTTCCAGGGCGCCGTTCATCGCGGCGGCGAGTTGGCGGCGGCGCTCGATCTTTTCGTCCATGACCGGCTCGTAGAATGCCACCTGGCCCCGACCGCTCTCCTTGGCCCGATAAAGGGCGAGATCGGCATTCTTCAGCAACGTATCGGCATCGCGGCCATCCGCAGGGGCAATGGCGACACCGATCGAGGTCGTCGTATGCAGGATATGCCCATTATAGGCCACCGGCTCACGCACCAGATCGAGAATGGCCGCGCCGATCCTGTTGGCGGTTTCGTGCTGCGCGACGTGGCAGAGGACGGCGAATTCGTCGCCTCCCAGCCGGGCGACGATACCGCGATCGCCGAATTGTTCGGTCAGCCGCCCGGCGACTGCGATCAACAGCGCATTGCCCGCCAGATGCCCGAAGGAATCGTTGACCTCCTTGAAGCGGTCGAGGTCCAGCCATAGCAGCGCCAGCTTCTGCCCGGATGCCGACAATCGTTGCAGCCGTTGCTCGAATTGCTCACGAAAGGCGGTGCGGTTGGCGACGCCGGTCAGGTCGTCGCGTCGCGCCATTTGCGCGTGATGCTCGGCCAGCGCCGTCTTCTCTTCCGAAGCGACGGTGGCGCGTAGGATCGCGGCATAGGTCTGTTGCGTGATGTCCATCATGGCAACGACGAAAAACAGGATGACCGCCGCCATCAAAGCCTTGAGCGGTTCGAGCGGGATCAACAGCCCCACGGCCAGCGGCAGCGAGGCGCAGCAAAGCTGCGACAGGGCGATCAGTGGTCGCCCGGCATTGCGCCCCGCTATTCCGGCGGCATAGCCAATGGCGGTCGTCACCGACAGCAGGTGCAGTACGTCATCCTGCGTCCTGACCAGGGTCAGCAGCCCGAATACGCCCAGAAGGGTGGAATAGCTGAGCGCGCCGACGCGATAGCCCCGCTCCTGATCCGGCACCGTGACGGAATGACGCAGGCGCAGCGTATCGATGATACGGATCAGTCCGACCAGCCCGACAGCGGTAGCGCAGAGGATCAGCCAATGGTCGCCGCTGGAAATCGCTACGACCGCCGCGATCGCACTGCTCGTCAACGCTCCGATGACCAGCGAACGCGGTGAGGCATAGAGCGATTCCACCAGAACCGCCCGAACCCGCGAGGAGATCTGGCCATCGACCTGGCGCAATCGCTGCATTCGGCTGATTATGCGTTTCATATCAATCTCCTGAGCGATGACTATCCCATCTGCTCGGGCTGTCGATAGGGCTATGCCAGCTTTCCAGGTGCGCCGACCTTTATATCGCTATCATGCAGGGCGGGGCGAAGGTGGATAAGGGTTGGATGTGACGGTGCGGGGGAAGAAAAACGACATTGATGTGAAAAATGTTGTTGACCGCCTGGGAGCCTCGGCCTAGAGGGGTTTCACCGCAGCGGTGGTCGCCACAACGACTTACCGGTTGCAGCTACGACAGACTGGCGCGCTGGACGCCCTGGGAACGGGGAGGTGTGGTGTTGCCGGTGATTTGTTGTCGGGGCTCTTTGACATTGTAGG
>CAJYHD010000054.1 GCA_913773715.1 uncultured Sphingobium sp. | reverse complement strand
GCGGGGCCGGCGGGCCTGAACGCGGCGGTGGTCCTGGGCGGCGCGCGGCGGCGGGTGCTTCTGCTCGACGGTGGGCCGCCGCGCAACGCCCGCGCGACGGCGGCACATGGGGTCTTTACCCGCGACTGCACGCCGCCCGGCGACTATCAGGTGGTGGTGAGCGGGCTGCCTCTGCTTGCGATGGATCGGCATGTGCATGTCGATATCCTGACCGAATCCTTCCGAATGCTGCGGCCCGGTGGCAGCTTCGTGCAATTCACCTATTCGATGCGGCCGCCGGTCAATCGCGACATTCTCGACGCGCTCGACCTGGACGTGGTGCGGGCCGGGCAGACGGTTCGCAACTTCCCGCCAGCGACCGTCTTCCGCTTTTTCCGCAGAGGCGAATAGCGGCGCGGTTGCTTGCAGGCTGCGGCACCCTATCTTGGCCGCAACTTACAGGGGGCAGAGCCATCCATGGCATCCATCATTACGGTTTCCGGCCTGACGAAGCGCTATGATTCGGGTTTCGAGGCGCTGAAAGGCATCGATCTTTCGATCGAGGAAGGCGAAATCTTTGCGCTGCTCGGCCCGAACGGCGCGGGAAAGACTACGATGATCTCGATCATCTGCGGTCTTGCGCGCCCGACGGGCGGAAGCGTAAATGTCGCGGGCTATGACATCCTCAGCGGCTATCGCGGGGCGCGGTCTGCGATCGGCCTCGTCCCCCAGGAATTGCAGACCGATGCTTTCGAGCGGGTGATCGACACCGTCACTTTCAGCCGTGGCCTGTTCGGCAAGCCACGCAATGACGCGCATATCGAGAAGATCCTGCGCGACCTGTCGCTGTGGGACAAGCGCAACAACAAGATCATCGAACTATCGGGCGGTATGAAGCGCCGCGTGATGATCGCCAAGGCGCTGAGCCACGAACCGCGGGTGTTGTTCCTGGACGAGCCGACGGCGGGCGTCGATGTCGAACTGCGACGCGACATGTGGAAGCTGATCGGCGAACTGCGCCAGACGGGCGTCACGATCATCCTCACGACGCATTATATTGAGGAAGCCGAGGAAATGGCTGACCGGGTGGGCGTCATCAACCGGGGCGAACTGGTGCTGGTCGATGAAAAGTCCGCGCTGATGAAGAAGCTGGGCAAGAAGACGCTGACGATCGTGCTGGCCGAGCCGATCGCGGCGGTTCCGACAGAGCTTTCCGAATGGAACGTGACGCTGAAGAGCGAGGGGCATGATATCGAATATATCTTTGACACGACCGCCGAGCGTACGGGCGTTTCGTCCCTGCTGCGGCGGCTGGGCGACCTCGGCATCGGATACAAGGATTTGGATACGCGGCAGAGCAGCCTGGAGGACATCTTCGTGAGCCTCGTCCATCAGGAGAAGGTGGCATGAGCGGCCTCAATTTCCGTGCGATCGCCGCGATCTACAAGTTCGAGCTGCACCGGTTCCGCCGCACGCTGCTGACCGGGCTGCTGGTGCCGGTCATTACGACGTCGCTCTATTTCGTGGTGTTCGGTGGGGCGATCGGGTCGCGGATGACGGAGGTGGACGGCATTGCCTATGCCGCCTTCATCGTGCCGGGCCTCATCATGATGTCGATGTTCACTGAGAGCATCTTCAACGCGAGCTTCGGCATCTACATGCCCAAATTTACGGGCACGATCTACGAATTGCTGTCGGCTCCGGTATCGGCCGTGGAGACGGTGATCGCCTATGTCGGCGCGGCAGCGACAAAGTCGCTGATCGTCGGCACCATCATCTTCGTGACGGCGCATCTGTTCGTGGACTTGCCTGTCGCGCACCCGTTCGCAATGGCGGCGTTCATGATCCTGATCGCGGTGACGTTCTGCCTGTTCGGGTTCATCCTGGGCATCTGGGCGCAGAGCTTCGAGCAGTTGCAAGTGATCCCGCTGTTGCTGATCATGCCTATGACGTTTCTCGGCGGCGCTTTCTATTCGATCCACATGCTGGCCGAGCCGTGGCGGACGATCACCTTGTTCAATCCGATCGTCTATCTGATCTCCGGCTTTCGCTGGACCTTCTTCGGGCGGGGCGATGTGGGGATCGAGTTCAGCCTGGTCTTCGTCGCGGTGATGCTGGCGGTTTGCCTAGGCATCATCGGCTGGATGTTCAGGACCGGGTACCGTCTAAAGAAATGAAAAGGGCGACTGTCACGCCGCCAGGTTGGAGTATCAGGCCGACGCGTTTTCGGGCGCTATGGCAAAGAGCGTGACGCCCTTATATTTGTCGTCATTCTCGTCGTAGAGGCCGTACATGCCCTCGAACGTCTCATCGAGAACCTGTATGTCGGACAAGCCAGCCAGCTTGAACGTGCCGAGCTTCAACTCGCGCGGCGGAGTGCCGTCGCGGTCGGTGGTCACGGCGTCGATGAACATTTCGTCGTGACGCGTGTAGAGGATGTGCGGGGCGAGGGTGACGACCATCCTGTTGTAGGTCACCTTCAGGCACTTCTGGAGCGCGAGGGCTTCAAAAATCTCGGTCGGGGCTTGCATGATGCGATTTTCCCTGACTCATCCGCAGCCAATTTTCAATTGCTTTGTGCGCTGCACCATCCGCGTCGCATGCAACCCGTGGCGCGTGTGCGACGGGCGGTTCAGGCGGGGACAAGGCCCAGCCGCTCCCGCATCATCCAGCGGATGAGGAGCAGCAGGGCTACGACACCCAGGCCACTGGCGAGGCCCATCCAGATGCCGAGTCCCTCCATGTGCAGCGGGAAGGCGAGCAGGGTGCCCACGCCGATGCCGACGATCCAGTAGCCGATCAGGGCGAAGATCATCGGCACCTTGGTATCCTGCACGCCGCGCAGGACGCCTGCGCCTACCGCCTGCGCCGCATCGACAAGCTGAAAGAGCGCGGCGACGCCGAGGAAACTGACCGCGAGCGAGGCTGTACGCGCATTGGCCGGATCGGACAGGTCGAGGAAGGCCGAGATCAGCGTGCGCGGAAGAAACAGCAACGCTGCGGCGGCGCAGACGGCGAAGCTGGTACCGATCATCAGCGCCAGCCATCCGGCGCGGCCGACGCCCGCGCGATCATGGCGCCCATAGGCGATGCCGACTCGCACCGTCGCCGCCTGCCCGATGCCCATCGGCACCATGAAGACGAGGGCGGCGATCTGGATCGCGACGGCATGCGCCGCCAGCGAGTCGCGGCCGATCAGGCCCATCAGCAGGGCCGAGGCGTTGAACACGGTCGTCTCGAACCCCAGCGTGATCGCGATGGGAAGGCCGAGCGCCCACACCTGTCTGTGCCGTTCCCGGTCGCGCGTCCAGAACCGGCCCATCAGGCGGTAGCGGCGGAAGCGGCGATCAAGGAGTGTGACCGCCAACAGGCCGAAGAACAGGAAGGAAGAGGAAAGCGTACTTGCCAACCCCGCGCCGAACAGGCCAAGCTCCGGCAAGCCGAGATGGCCGAAGATCAGCGCCCAGCCCGCCAGGACATTGAAGGGGACGCCGGCCAACATGATGAGGAGACCCCAGACGGGCCGCTCCAGCGCGGAGATGAAATTGCGCAGCGTCATGAAGCCGAGGAAAGGGAGCAGCGCCCATTGCAGGCCGCGCATCAACTCGCCGGCACCGCGCGCGAGATCGGCCTGTTGTCCCATGGCGAGCAGGATCGCCTCGCACTGCCATAGCAGCGCCCAGGCGGGCACCGCGAAGAGGATGGCGGCGCGCAATGTCTGGTGGACGGTGCGGCGTACGTCGCGGACGGAATGGCGGCGGCGGCCCCGTTCCGTCGCGATCAGTGGCGAGGCGGCAGTGACAAGGCCCATGCCGAAGATTAGCAGCGCGTGGAACAGATTGATGGCGAGCGCGCCCGCCGCCACGCTGCTCGCACCCCGGCGACCAAGCAGCAGCAGGTCGCTGGCCGCGATGGCGGACCAGGCGACGTTGCCTGCGATCATTGGCAGGGCGAGCGTCACGAGCGCTGCGGCTTCGATGCGCCAGGAGGAGCGTGCGGGGCGAGTCACTTCAAATTATCCGAAAATGGGTAGCTGGCAGCGGTCAGTGCCTTTTGAACAGGTGCAGGACGCCGACGATGATGCCGCCGACGATCAGCCCGACGATCGCGCCGCCGATAGCGTCGACGAGCCAATCGAGGAAAGCGCCGCCCGCCGGTATCGCTGCCGCAGCCATTTCCCCCAAGTGATGAATGGTGCCGGGAATAAGGTCCCAGTGAAATTCATGGAGACCATGGACGATAAGCCCACCGCCCACCCACAGCATCGCGGCGGTGCCGACGACGCTTAAAATGCTCATAACGACGGGCATCGCCTTCACCAGACCGCGGCCCAGGCTCTTCGTGCCCTCGGATTCGCTCTTGGCAAGGTGCAGGCCGATATCGTCCATCTTCACGATGAGGCCGACGACGCCATAGACTCCCGCTGTGATGAGGATCGCGACGACGACGAGGATCAGTGCCTGTTCCCACACAGGTTCGTTGGCGACCGTGCCGAGCGAGATGGCCATGATCTCGCCCGAAAGGATGAAGTCGGTGCGGATCGCGCTCGACACCTTCTGCTGCTCTAACTCCGCCGGGTTGCGGGCGAGCGTGGCATCCTCATCCTCCGCATGGCCGCCATGAACGGCTTCCATGATCTTCTCGACCGCCTCGAAGCAGAGGAACGCGCCGCCCAGCATCAGCAGGGGCGGGAGCAGCCAGGGTGCAAATGCGCTGAGCAGTAACGCGGCGGGCAACAGGAAGACGAGCTTGTTGCGGACCGAGCCTTTCGCGATCTTCCAAATGATCGGTAGCTCGCGCTCGGGGCTGAGGCCCATGACATATTTGGGCGTGACGGCGGCGTCATCGATCACGACGCCTGCGGCCTTCGTGCCTGCGCGGCCTGCTGCCGCCGCGACATCGTCCAGCGACGTCGCAGTCAGCTTGGCAATTCCCGCCACGTCATCGAGCAGCGCGATCAGACCCGAAGGCATGTGTATGGTTCCCCTGTTGCGGGCGGCGTGGCCGACCCTTGCGCCCGCTTCCTAATGCGCTGAAGTCGGGGGAGCAACGACTGAAGAGTGTGTCAGTAGTTGGCGGGTGGATCGCTGGCCGGAAAGCTTTCGTCCGATTGCTCGTCCACCTTGTCCCAATCGTCCTTGGCGATGCTCTGCTGCGGGCCGGCGTCGCGAATGGGGCCGGGGGCTTCGGGCTGAGTTGCGCCTGTCCCCATCCATTCGCGCCAGCCTTTGAAGGCGAATACGCCCAAGCTGGTGACTACGGCGAGTTTGAGAAGCCCCTTCATTGCTTGTCCTCCTTTTTTCCATGCACATGAACCCAGTCGGCCCGATCATGCGATACGGCATCACGGCCGAGGCGGATTTCACCTTCCTCGTCCGCGCCGCCATGACTGTCATCGCCTTCGGTTCCCGGCGCGACCGTCCAGCGCTGGCGCAAAGCAGCGTCGATCATGCTCCTCCAGATCTCGCCATCGCCCTCTTCACGCATGTGAACATCCGGCTCTTTCATGAGCGCGAGGATGCTGGCCGCGTCGGGAACATGGGATTGCCAGTCCTCCAAATCATGCCGGGCGAGGTGGCGGGCGATGCGTTCGATCAGGGCGCGGTCTTCCATGTTCGGCTGAACGCGTGCTGCCCCGCGCCGTTCCTTCATATCGGAAGCGAAGCGATCTGAACGGATCATGGGTTAGCGGGTTTTTTTTGGCATGCGGGAACTGATGGAGGATCACCATGCCCCAAGGCGACAAGAGCAGCTATACCGACAAGCAGAAGCGCAAGGCGCAGCATATCGAGGACGGCTATGAGGATCGCGGCGTTTCGAAGGAGGAGGCGGAGCGGCGCGCCTGGGCGACGGTGAACAAGGAGTCGGGCGGCGGAAACAAATCGGGGTCCGGGCGGGGCAAGCCCGACACCAAGGTTTCTCCGCGCAAAGGCGGCAAGCGAGGCGGTGCGGCGTCGGCCAAGCGATCCGCTGCCGATCGAACTGCCGCCGCCAAGAAAGGATGGGAGACCCGGCGCAAACGCGCGGGGGAGTGAGACACTGGCGGAAGCGCCAGGCTGACCCTATAGCGGATCGATGGCTTCCACGCATAAACAGAAGAAGAGCGCCAAGGTCCGCCCGGCGGGTTTCCCCACGCGCGACGAGGTGATGGATTTCATCACATCGTCCGAACAGCCCGCAGGCAAGCGCGAGATCGCCAAGGCATTCGGGCTGAAGGGGCAGGAGAAGATCGCGCTCAAGGCGCTGCTCAAGGACATGGCGGACGAGGGGTTGATCGACCTTGGTCCCGCGCGCGCCTTCCACAAGATGGGTGGGGTGCCGAAGGTCACGGTGCTGCGCATCGTCGATGTGGATGACACTACCCTGATCGCGACGCCTGAGCGCTGGGAGGCGGAGGGACAGCCTGCACCTCGGCTCCGCGTCATCGAACGCGGAAAGCGCGGTGCGCTGACCATCGGCGACCGGATACTGGCGCGAACCGAAGAGGCAGGGCGCGGCTTGGTCGCGCATC
>CAJYHD010000053.1 GCA_913773715.1 uncultured Sphingobium sp. | reverse complement strand
CACGACGACACCGGCCGCGCGCAGCTTCGCTATGAGGTCCAGGTTCGGGTTGCCAGTCGTGCCCGTCTTCCGGGCATAGGCGTCGGCCTTGGTCACGATCCCGGTCGCCGGGCCGTGAACGATCGCGACGAGATTGCCGGGGTTGATGCGGACACCGTTGGCTCCAAGAAGGTTGAGAAACCGGGCCACCTTGTCGAGCGAGGGATTGACTTTGTCGGCAGTCGGCGCCGCCTTGGTAATGCTGAACACGACACGGTAGGAAAGCTTGGGATCGGGACGCTCCTGTGCATCGGGCGTGGGATAGACCCGACCATATGCGGCGACGACCGATCCAGGCTGCGGGCCCTCCTGCGCGGCAGCACCCATCGACAGCATCAATGTCGCCAACACAAGCGCGACAGAAACACGCATGCCAGTCTCTCCTCGCCTGATGACCTCATCGCCGCGATCGGGGTCATCGATTGTAAGTCACCCGACGCGGGCAAAAGCGGCCGCGCCCAACGATGGGTCTGATCGCACCTTAGCGATCTCGGCGGGTTTGCGGATTGCGGAGGCCTTGCCTTGCGACGTCGGCGGGGGAGCCTCCGCGCCAGCAAGCATATGCTCCATTATCGCAACACAGGTTCGGACATCGTCGTCCGCCAGACTGTAGAAAACCAGCTTCGCATCGCGCCGTGTCATGACCAGGCTGGCGCGGCGAAGCTCGGCGAGCTGTTGGCTGAGCGCGGGCTGTGTGACACCGGTCAGGCGCTCGATCTCTGCCACCTGCCGCTCGCCGGCGAGCAGGCAGGAAAGGATCATCAACCGCTGCGGTTGTGCAAAGACGCGCAACTTTTCGGCGGCAGCCTCCGCGAGATCGCGCGACTGGTGGAGTGCGGTCATGTGTCCGGTCCCGAACGGTGGAACCATGACTTGTCCTTGGACGGCTGCAGGTCGGGCGGGAGCAGGATGTCGTCGCCTGGATGCCAATCTGCTGGCGTCAGGACGCCCTTCTCGGTCGAGCGCTTCAGCGCTGCAAGCGTACGCAGCATCTCGGTGATCGAACGACCGATGGTCATCGGATACCAATTCATCGCGCGGATCACGCCATCGGGATCGATGAAATAGGTGGCGCGCACCGTCGATGCGTCGGCAGCATCGGGATCGAGCATCCCATAGGCCCGACCGACGGCCATCGACGGATCCTCGACGACCGGGAACGGCACGGTGACGCCAAACGCTTCCTCGATCGCGCGCAGCCAGGCGATGTGCGCGTAGAGGCTGTCGACCGACAGGCCCAACAGAGCGCAGTCGAGCTGCTCGAACTGGTCGGCCGCCTTGGCGAGGGCGATGAATTCGCTGGTGCACACCGGCGTGAAATCCGCCGGATGCGAAAAGAAGATCAGCCAGCGCCCGCGATAGCTTTCGAGGCTTTTCTCGCCCTGCGTGGTGCGCGCCGTGAAGTTCGGCGCCTGATCGCCGATCCGCAGCGGTCGTGGGGAAAGCTCATCCTGCATCGGGATCCAATGCCAGCGCCAGCGCGTTGACGCAACATGATTTATGAATTACATAAACAATGAAATCGATAAAGGATTTGCGTGATGGATTCAGCGCTTCACCACGCCGCCGAGCTGGTCCGCGCTTCGCTCCGGACCGGCACCAAGGCCGAAATCCGCTCGTTCTTCGACGAGCCGACCAACACCGCGACCTATGTGGTGTGGGATCCCGCAACCGGGCGCGCGGCGATCATCGATAGCGTCCTCGACTTCGACTCGGCCGCCGGTCGCACAGACACCGCGTCGGCTGATGCGATCATCGCTTTTGTTCGTGCCGAAGGCCTGACGATCGACTGGCTACTGGAGACGCATGCCCACGCCGATCACCTGTCGGCCGCGTCCTATCTCCAGAAGGCTCTCGGCGGGAAGCTCGCCATTGGGCGCGAGATCATCCGGGTGCGGAATGTGTTCGGCAAAATCTTCAACGCCGGCACCGAGTTCGAGCGCGACGGCTCCGAGTTCGATCACCTCTTTGATGACGGCGACCGGTTCACGATCGGCGGAATCGAAGCGGTAGCATTACATGTACCCGGACATACGCCGGCAGATCTTGCCTATGTCATCGGCGATGCTGTGTTCACTGGCGATACGCTGTTCATGCCGGACTATGGCACCGCCCGTGCCGACTTCCCCGGTGGCGATGCGCGCGAGCTGTTCCGGTCTATTCGCCGATTGCTGAAGCTGCCGCCCGAAGCCCGGCTGTTCCTCTGTCACGATTACAAAGCTGCCGGTCGCGACACATATGTCTGGGAAACCACGGTCGGCGCCCAGCGCACCGGCAATGTTCACGTCCATGAAGGGGTCGACGAGGACGATTTCGTGTCGATGCGCACGAAACGCGACGCGACGCTTTCCATGCCCAAGCTCATCTTCCCGTCGATCCAGGTCAATATGCGTGGCGGTCATCTGCCCGAGCCCGAGCCGAACGGTACCCGCTATCTGAAGATCCCGCTGGACGTGCTGTGATGCCGGGCTTTCCGCAGGCGATCCCGCTCCACGGACTGATCGGTGGCCTCATGATCGGGTGTGCCGCGGCGCTGATGCTGCTGGCTAATGGCCGCGTGGCGGGTTGCAGCGGTCTGTTCGCCCGGGCAGCCGGCCTCGCCGCATCCGGTGCGCCACGCGCAATTGCACTCGCATTCACGCTTGGTTTGCCGCTTGGTGCTTCGCTTGTCGGCGCGACAATGGCGATCGAGGCGCACGTTCCCGCATCGCCTGCGCTGCTGGCGATTGCCGGCGTCATCGTGGGGTTCGGAACGCGGCTCGGCTCAGGCTGCACCAGTGGTCACGGCGTGGTCGGCATGGCTCGGCTTTCGCCGCGTTCATTGGCTGCGACCGCTGTGTTCATGGCGTCCGGCATCGCGACCGTAACCATCCTTCGGGTCACTGGGGCTGGCCTGTGATCCGGCAGGTGATCGTCTCGCTCACGAGCGGCACGCTGTTCGGCGCCGGCCTCGCGGTGTCTGGCATGGTCGACCCTGCCCGCGTCCGCGCCTTCCTCGATATCGGTGGTGCCTGGGATCCGACCCTCGCCTTCGTGATGGGCGGTGCGCTGATCCCGATGGTCATGGCCTGGGCAATCGTTCGGCATCGTCAGCACCCGGTCTTCGCAGCCGACTATGACCTGCCCGCGACGAAGCCGATCGACAGACGGCTGATCGTCGGCGCTGCAGTGTTCGGGATTGGCTGGGGCCTTGCCGGCCTATGCCCCGGACCCGCTGTCGCGGCGCTGGCGGTTGCGCCCATTCCGGCGCTCATTTCCTGCATCGGCATGGCGGCCGGCTTCGGTCTTTTCCGTCTGCTGCCGGCAGCCCGGCCCATCAACAAAGGAGAGCGACATGGCGTTCAAACGACTGGATGACAGCCTTTCGGTGTCGCCGCAGCTCAGCCTCGGCGATGTCGCCCGCGCGGCGCAAAAGGGATTCCGCGCGATCATTTCCAACCGTCCCGACGGCGAGGAAGCCGACCAACCCAAGGCAGCCGCAATGCAGGCCGAAGCTGAGCGTCACGGCATGGCCTTCGCCCATATTCCGATCGAGTCCGGGAAGGCTGGCGATGCGGACGCCGATGCGATGGCGCACGCGCTCGCGACACTCCCCCAGCCTATTCTCGCTTATTGTCGCAGCGGTGCACGCTCGACGACCCTCTGGGCGCTCGCGAACGCCGATACATCCGATTCTGCCAGTCTCGTGCAGCAGGCCGCCGCGGCAGACTACGACATTGCCGCCCTCGAACCGCAACTCCAGCGCCGCAGAATGGCCCAGTCAATGACCTATGACGTCGTCATCGTCGGTGGCGGTGCCGCCGGCATTGCAACCGCCTCCAGCATTCTCAAGCGCAATTCCAAAGTGACGATCGCGATCGTCGATCCCGCTACAGATCACTATTATCAGCCGGGCTGGACCATGGTCGGCGCGGGCGTCTTCACGCCGGAACAGACGCGCAAGGCGGAGGCCGATGTCATGCCCTCCGGCGTCGAGTGGTTAAAGGTTCCGGCCAGCGGCTTCGATCCCGATCGCAATGCGGTCGAGCTGGCCGATGGCCGGACGCTCACCTACCGCGTCCTCGTTGCGGCACCAGGCCTGCGGCTTGCCTGGGAGCAGATCGACGGGCTGGAAGGGGCGCTGGGCAAGAACGGCGTCACTTCCAACTATCGCTTCGATCTGGCGCCCTACACGCATCAGCTGGTCAAGCAGTTGAAAACCGGGCGGGCACTGTTCTCGCAGCCAGCGATGCCGATCAAATGCGCAGGTGCCCCGCAAAAGGCGATGTACCTGTCCTGCGACATCTGGCGCGACGCTGGGACGCTCCCGCAGATCGACGTCGAGTTCCACAATGCCGGCGCCGTCCTGTTCGGGGTCGCGACCTATGTCCCGGCACTCATGCAATATATTGAGAAGTACGGCATCGATCTGCAGCTCGAATCCAACCTCGTGGCAGTCGATGGCGAGCGCCGTATCGCGACGTTCGAGCACAAGAAAGACGGCGGAGCGACGCGGATCGAGCGCGAGTTCGACATGTTGCACGCGGTGCCGCCACAGGTGTCGCTCGACATGGTTGCCAAGAGCCCGCTTGCAGCTGCGAGCGGCTTCATCGAGGTCGACGAAGCGACCCTGCGCCACAAGCGGTACGAAAATGTTTTCGGCCTGGGCGACGGCGCTGGCACCAGCAATGCAAAGACGGCGGCGGCAGCAAGAAAGCAGGCGCCGGTCGTGGCGGTCAACGTGCTGGCTGCGCTCGACGGCAAGCCTCCGGTCGCCGACTATGACGGCTATGGCTCGTGCCCACTTACGGTCGAGCGCGGCAAGATCGTGCTCGCCGAGTTCGGCTATGGCGGCAAGCTGCTGCCGAGCTTCCCAGCCTGGCTGATCGACGGGACGAAGCCCACCAAGGCCGCCTGGTTCCTCAAGGAGCGGATGCTGCCGCCGCTCTACTGGAACGCGATGCTCAAGGGCCATGAGCTGATGGCCAAACCCCACCGGATCAGCGCTTCATGATGCTCGAGCCGATCCAGTATGTGCTCGGCGGCCTGTCGGGAGCATTGGTCGGGTTTACGCTCGGGCTGGTTGGCGGTGGCGGCTCGATCCTCGCCGTGCCGCTCATGGTCTATCTTGTCGGCGTGCCGAGCGCACACATGGCGATCGGCACCAGTGCATTCGCGGTGGCCGCCAATGCTGCGACCGGGCTGATTGGGCATGCGCGGGCCGGCACCGTCAAATGGCGCTGTGGGGGCATGTACGCTGCCGCAGGGATCGTGGGGGCGCTGGCCGGCTCGACCGCGGGCAAGGCCTTCGACGGCGGCAGGCTGCTGTTCCTGTTCGCGCTGGTCATGGTGGTGGTCGGCATCGCGATGATCCGCGGCCGCAAGGCGCAGGGCATTCCCGGCGCCCAGTGCAACCGCGAAAATGCGCCCAAGGTGCTGGGATTTGGGCTTGCGACTGGCCTGTTCTCTGGCTTTTTCGGCATCGGCGGCGGGTTCCTGATCGTGCCGGGGCTGATCGGCTCGACGCGGATGCCGATGCTGAATGCAGTCGGCACCTCGCTGGTCGCGGTCGCTGCGTTCGGACTGACGACGGCACTCAACTATGCTTTCTCAGGACTCGTCGACTGGCCGCTTGCGGGCGTATTCATTGCCGGCGGCATCGTTGGCGGTCTGCTCGGGATGGTTGCCGCGCGGCGGCTGTCGGAAAGCCGAGGCGCGCTAACGACCGTGTTCGCCGTGCTGATCTTCGCGGTCGCGGCGTACATGCTTTGGAAAAGTGCCGGCGCGTTCGCCTGATCGGGTCACTCGCCGAACATCTCGCGCTGCGCTTTTTCCAATTCTTCGGCATAGCGCCGACGGACATAAGCTTCCGTCAGGATGCCGAGAACCTGTGAGCGATCGTCAATGATGGCGAGTTCATCCGTCTGCGCCTCATCGAACGCCTGCATCACCTCGACGATGTCCATGTCGGGGCGAAGGATGAAATCCCTCGACACATCCAATGAGCCTACCGGCGCGCTTCCTTCGTGCACCTCGGCAAATGCGAGCGCTGGATCGATAATGCCGGCATAGCATTGCGCATCGTCAACGAGCACCACGCGACTCGTCGATCCCAGGGGGAAGCGACGACGAAACTCACCGATCGAGATATTGGTCGCCGCCAGATTGGGTTCGCGTCGCATCATTCTACCCGCCGTCAGCGTCTTCACCCATCCGACATCGCGGGCGCTGCGGATCGTCTCGCCGCGAAGATGCAGGCGCCAGGTTGAGAAGGAATAGCCGAAGAACTGGCGGACAATGATGGATGCAACCAGGCTCGCCGCAAGGACCGCTCCCGTCAGGCTGAAATTGCCGGTCGCTTCGAGAACCAGCATCGCCATGGTGAACGGTGCGCCAATGATCGCCACAGCCATGGCAGCCATGCCGACCATCGCGGCATTTCCGGGGTCAACGACCGGCTGGCCGGCGATCCAGGCAAGACCGCCGGCATAGAGCTGGCCAACCAGTGTTCCCAGGAAAAGCGAGGCGAAGAACAGGCCTCCTCGAAATCCGAACCCAAGCGATACGACCGACGCCAGCGCCTTGGCGCCGAGAATGATCGCGAGCACGAGCAAGGGCGCCGACGATATCAGATCGATATGCAGCGCGCTGTGCCCAGCTGAAAGAACCTGGGGAGACGCCAGAGCTAGCAGGGCGAGGATGGCACCGCCGACGACAGGACGCGCCCAAGACGGAAAGACAACGCGCGACGAGCTTTCGACCAGCGCGACCGCGCGCATGATCGCAATACCGATCAGCGCACAGCCGATGCCCAACCCAGCATAGATGAGATAGCCAAGTGTGTGGATCTCGGGGCCTGGTCTCACATCGACGATATACGGAACCACGCCCAGCCGCTGCGCCGTCTGCGCGCCGGCCAGGGCGGCCGCCACAACCGGTGCGATCGCCGCAGGGCTGTATGCGCCAATCACGACTTCGAACGCGTAGAAGGCGCCTGCGAGCGGAGCACCGAAAGCCGCCGCGATGGCGGCGCCCGCTCCCGAGCCGACCAGAGTTCGTACGTCCGCGCGCCGGAGACTGAGCCAACGTGCAGAGAGCGAGCCCGCGAGTGCGCCGAGCTGCGCATAGGCAGCCTCAAGCCCGACCGATGCGCCAAAGCCATTGGATATGATCGTTTGCCCGGACACAATCGCGCTGTCCGTCGATGACATACGGCCACCGTGCAGTGCGTTGGCCTCGACGGCATCGACCAGTGATCGCCGCCGCGCCTTTACGGCATAATTGAACCCGACCAGGATCGCACCGCCGGCCGGTAGCAGGAGCAGCTGCCACCAACTCAACGATGGGCTGCCGCTCAACCGCACGCCGTCAGGCAGGCCGAAGAGATAATGCTGCAGGGTTCGCGCAACCGCGCCCTGCAGGACAGCGAACAGTCCCGCAGTCATTCCGACCAGAATGGTAAGCAGGACGAACAGGATCTCGAAGGACCGGATTTGGCCACCGATCCAGCGAAGCCATGCCGGACCGCGTCGAAGCGCTCTGGGAAGGCGCGGCACACGCGACTTTGACTGAACCATCTCCAACATTCTCACAAACCCCATGGTTCTGCCACGGGTCCGGCCTTCAATGAGCGAGTTTGCGCTGCGCTTTGAGTAACGACACTCTCGCGCATTGCAGATTGCGCCGTGCGCGGCACCTCTAATCGACACGTGTCGCCCACGCGGGGCTTCGCGAGGACAGCGTGAGGACAGCGTGAGGACAGCGTGAGGACAGCGCGTCGCCGCTCACACAGCGGCGACAGATGCTCGATCGCGCTGGGCCTCGAATGCCGAGATGATCGGGCATGCAACAGAGGTATTTCCAGCACATTCACTGGCGAGACGCGCAAGCGAAGCCCGCGCAGACTGTAATTCGGCGATCCTGGCGTCGATCGCCACGATTCGAGCTTCGGCGAGTGCATGCGCCCGGGTGCGGTCCTGCACTGCGTCCAGGCTCAGCAATTCTCCGATTTCCTCCAGCGTGAACCCTGCCGCCTGCGCGGAGCGAATGAACCGCAGGCGCCGCACATCGTCGTCGCCATAGCGCCGGATGCCGTCGTCGCGCGGCGGCTCTGCCAGCAGCCCACGCCGCTGGTAATAGCGAACGGTTTCGACCCCGACCCCGCCCGTCGCGGCGAGCTTGCCGATCGTCAGCATTTCCATGCCTTGACTCCGTACTATGGTACGGCACCTATATGGGTCGGGACCGATCAATCGCAAGGCGATGAGGACCCGCAATGACCGACCAACCTTCCAAGCGCGCGACGCTCTATCGCATGGTGATGGCCGAGCATGTCTGCCCCTATGGCCTGAAGGCCAAGCATCTGCTCGAGACCCAGGGCTATGCGGTCGACGACCGCTGGCTCAAGACCCGCGCCGAAACCGATGCGTTCAAGGCCGAGCATGAGGTGAAGACCACGCCGCAGACCTTCATCGATGGCCGACGGATCGGCGGTTATGACGATCTGCGCCGCTTCTTCGGCAAGTCGGTGCCCGATCCCGACGCGACCAGCTACACGCCGGTGATCGCGGTGTTCGCGATGACCGCGCTGATGGCGCTCGCCGTCAGCCAGTCGGTCTATGGCGCGCCGTTTACGACCCGCGCCGCCGAATGGTTCATCTCGCTCAGCATGTGTGTGCTGGCGCTGCTCAAGCTGCAGGACGTCGAGCGCTTCTCGTCCATGTTCCTCAACTACGACCTGCTGGCGCGGCGCTGGGTGCCCTATTCCTATGTCTATCCCTTCGCCGAAGGCGCGGCCGGCGTCCTGATGACCGCCGGCGTCCTGACCTGGCTCTCTGCCCCGGTGGCGCTGGTCATCGGCGGCATCGGCGCGGTCTCGGTGTTCAAGGCGGTCTATATCGACCGGCGCGAGATCAAATGCGCCTGTGTCGGCGGATCGAGCAAGGTGCCGCTCGGCTTCGTCTCGCTGACCGAAAATATCATGATGGTCGCGATGGCGATCTGGATGGGATTGAGCTGGATGGGTGTAGGCGCGCTCGGCCACATGCCCGGCTGATCCGCGCTAGAGCGATGCCGGCGGTGGCAGCGTGCCCAGCCACGCCACCGCCGCCAGGATCGCGACCGCCGCCAAAAATTCCAGCCAGAGGCTCGTTCGCAGGCGGGCGATAGCGGCATGGGCGGGATCGTTGCCCAGTGCCGGTGCGAGCCGCCAGCGATGGCCGGCCGCAAGTAGCAGCATCAGGCCGAACAGGGCGAGCTTGGCAAGGAGCACGCGGCCATAGTCGCTCGCGCCAAGTGCCAGCAGTCGGTCAGGCCCGACGAGAATATAGAGGTTGAGCAGGCCCGTCGCGATGAGGAGGCCGACGATAATCGTGCCCGCGCGGGCAAAGCCCGTCAAGGCCACGTGGGCGAGTGCAAGCGCTTCGGAATCGCGGGCGGTGCTCATCAGTATGAGAAACGCGACAAGCGCACCGACCCAGGCCGAGGCCGCCAGCAGGTGAATAATGTCGCCGATAAGTTGGGCGTTGCCGAGATTGCCTTCGCCGGCAGCGCCGTGCCCGGTCCAGGCAAGGCTCGCGACGGCGACCGCAGCGAGCAAGGTCGAGCACCAGCTATAAACGTAGGTCCAGCGCCTTGCCGGGAGCGCGAGCATCAGGATGGCAAACAGAGCGATGACGCGCGCGATCCACGCCCATCCGATGCTGGTTTGGGTCAGAATCATGGTCAGCGTCGCTTGATCGACCGCCATGACGCCGACCCCCGACATCGCAGCCGTCATCAGCAGGATGGCGGCCACGCTCAACGCGATTCCGAGCACCGAGAGCGCGATCACAGGCAAGCGCAGCGGCAAGACCGTGGCGCTCGCCGTCTGCGGCAGTCCGTAAATTGCGAAATCCGGCAGGCCGAACAACGCGCCGAGGACGAGATACAGCCCCCAGCGCACGGCCACCAACGGCCAGTCGAGCATCACCGGACGGTGAAGGTCACGCTGCCGGTCACGCGGTGGGTGTCGCCAGAGACCGCGTGCCAATTGACCGCATAACTACCCGCGCCAAGCGGCCGGCCGAACGCGATCTGCAAGGTCTTGCCGTCGGCGGCGACGCTCGTCTTCGCGCCGTTGATCTTCATCGGCGGATGATCCTTCATGCCGGGCATTCCGGTCATCACGACTTCGGCGCCGGACAGCGCGGGCAACAGCGTTTCGCTGAAGGTCAAGGTGACCTGGCGCGGTGCGCTCACCGTCGCGGCGGCGGCGGGCGTGCTGCTCACCAGCTTAGGGTGCGCGAAGGCAGGACCGGCCGCGCCAAGGGACAGCGCAGCCAGCGCGGAGAGCATCATCGTCTTGTTCATCGAACCACTCCAACTCTGTTCAAGCGTTCAATACGCAGCCCGACCTGCTATCCCTCGACGACGAAATATCTGCATGGCGCCGAGGGTTGGGACATCAGGCTGCGTATGCTGGCGAGAGGCATGGAGTGATGACGATGACGGATGTCGATACGGCGTTGCAGCGCCTGCACGACTTGCCGGTCGATCCGCGGCTGGCCGGAATAGAAGCCGCCGTGTTCGACGGTATCGCCGCTCAGGACACACATGGCCAACCGCTGTCCGGTTCGCTGGTCGGCATCGCCGCCAGCCTCGCGCTCGTGGTCGGGCTGCTGGGAGCAGCAATTCCCGGCTATGCCGAACCCGCGCCATCGATCGCTCCGTTCGGTGCGCCAGCCGCGCTCGCGCCATCGACGCTGCTGGGGTCTGGCATCGGGACTGGCGAATGACCGACCGGCGCCGGCTGCTCCTGATCGCCGTCATCGCCTTTCTGGCAGCAATCGCCGGCGCGTTCATCGGCCGCGCTTTCATCGCACGACCCGCACCCGTGGAGAATGAACTGCACGCGCTGCTTCACCACGATCTCGACCTGGACGATAGCCAGAAGGCCCGCATGGAAGAGATCGAACGGCGGTTTGCGCTTCGCAAGAAGGCGCTGGAACTCGAGCTGCGCGCGGACAATGCGAAGCTCGCCGACGCCATCCAGTCCGAGCATGGCTATGGCCCCGCCGTCGGCGCCGCGGTCGATCGCTCGCACCAGGCCATGGGGCAGCTCCAGAAGGAGACGCTCGAGCATATCTTCGCCATGCGGGCCGTGCTCAATGGACTTGTAACGGATTTGTGCCGGTCACCTATCTCATTAAGCCACCTTGGCTTCGAAGGCGAGCGGGCTGATGCCGCCCAGATATGAATGGCGGCGGCGGGTGTTATAAAATCCGTTGATGTACTG
>CAJYHD010000052.1 GCA_913773715.1 uncultured Sphingobium sp. | reverse complement strand
GCGGGACGGGTGGCCCACGCCTATGTATGACGGTCTGGGCAGGCGGGCGGCGCTGCTGCTTGCGGGCGTCGTGCTTGTCGCTGCTGACGCGGCATGTGCGCAGGCGCCGCGCGCTGCATTGGGGCGTCCGGCACCCGCCGAGCTGATCCGGCGCCTTGACCGCACCGTCGATCGCAATGGGAGCGGGCTGCCGGCTCACAGCGGCACGGTAGCGGCCGGTCGCGCGATCTTTGCGGACAAGTGCGCGTCTTGCCACGGCGAGGCGGGCACCGGCGGTGCCGCCGAACCGTTGGTTGGCGGCCGCGGCTCCCTTACTTCGGCAAAGCCGCTGAAGACGGTGGGCAGCTACTGGCCTTACGCCACCACGCTGTTCGATTACGTCCGGCGCGCGATGCCGCTCACGGCGCCCCAATCGCTCGCCGATCGAGAGGTCTATGGCCTAGTCGCATATCTTCTGTGGCGTAACGGCGTCGTTGCGGCGAACACGCGACTGGATCGAGAAAGTCTGCCGCGTGTCCGGATGCCCAATCGCGATGGCTTCGTCAGCCTGGAGCCGTACGGATTCGACAGCAATGTCGAACGCGTCGGATCGAAGAAGTTGCAAGGAGATCGACCATGAAGACCGCCATCGTCACTGGCGCAACGTCGGGGATCGGCGCTGCCACCACGAAAGCACTGATCGATGCCGGCTGGCAGGTGATTGCCACAGAGCGCCGCGCCGACCGGCTCAGCACGCTTGTCGATGAGCATGGCGACCGCGTCCACGACGTAGTCTTCGATGTCCGGTACGACGCGGCACGCGATGCCGCGTTGGCCGGATTGCCGGAGCGCGTTCGCGATATCGACCTGCTCGTCAACAATGCTGGCCTCGCACTCGGCACCGCGCCGCGCAGCAAGCAGACCTCTCTCAATGGCGCACGATGATCGACACCAACGTGACTGCGCTGGTCGCGATCACGCACCGGCTGCTGCCGGGCCTGATCGCGCGAAAGGGCGCGATCGTGAACATCGCGTCGGTCGCCGGCACCTATCCGTATCTAGGAGGGAACGTCTACGGCGGCACGAAGGCGTTCGTTCAGCAGTTCTCGCTGAACCTGCGATCGGACCTGCACGGCACCGGCGTCCGCGTCAGCACGATCGATCCAGGGATGGTCGAGACAGAGTTCACGCTGGTGCGCACCGGGGGCGATCAGAATGCATCGGACACGCTTTACGGCGATGCCGAGCCGATGACCGCCGCGGACATCGCGGCAACCATTTTGTTGATCGCATCGCTGCCACCGTACCTCAACATCAACCGACTGGAATTGATGCCGGTCACTCAGTCTTTCGCGGGCGTTCAGGTCTTTCGTCGTGATTAGATCCCTTTGGCAGCTGCTTGCCGCCTGTGGGTGGTCGGCTGCCGCCCCAGCTGATGCCATTATGCTGCAACATGAATGAACGTCGGAACTAGGGTATCTGCTCGGGGCCGCTCAATGTCCACACATGGTCTTCGACGCCGTCGCGAGGATCGTAATGCCACGCAGACAAGCTGCTACCCTTTGTAGAACTCGGCCACCATGAGCAGCTGGCGTATCGCACGGAGCTCAGCGTCCAGATGGAGCGAGAGCTTGTCCACAGTGGCGAGCATGTCAGTCTTATACCATCGCCACTCCGATGGGGGCACGCGCAACCACCGCGTTTGGTATGCAACGAATTCCTCCCCCAACTCAATGCAGTCGATCTTCATACCTCTGGCGACGATTTTGCTCGAAGTGGGTGCGTAGGCGACAATCGGATCAAAGATGCTGCCATGCTTGAGGCGTGGGTAGCGCTGAAAGTGTTGGCCGAGCGCGGTTCTCCGATCCGTGAGCAATGCGCATGCGTCGACGCGGTCGTTTGTCACCAGCGTCCGAGCGCGCCGTATCATCAGGCTCGCGCGGAGGACGTATCCTTCCGCCTGGACCCGCAGCGCTTTTCGTTGATCGGTCGATCCGAAGAGGGTTGGCGGCGCCAAAGGACTGTCAGTCATGCGGCGACGCCCCGCTTGACCGAAACGACTTCGTTTGCGGCCGCGATCATGACGCCCGAGAGGATGGCATAGGCGCTCGTCCATGCCGCTTCGGTTGCGGTGTCAAAGCGCGGCCCGAGCGCGCCGCGTAGCGTTTCGATGAGCGCCACGCCGACGATCGAGTAATGCCGCTCCTCGACACCATAACCGGCATGCCTGATGGCCAGCGCCCGGGCGACCGGCACTACCTTGTCGAGTTGATCGAGGGCATCGACGACGGCTACGAGCGTGAGAAACAGCTTGCGGCCTTGATCGTCGATATCGCCGTGGAACAGCGCGCGCGTTTCCGGCGCCAGCGTGAACAGCCGATCATAGAAAGTGTGTGCTGCGCTGGCGGCTGCTGGCAGCGCGTGAGCGAAGCTTTCCTGAACCAACTCAATCTGATCGCCGGTCATCATGATCCGAAGGTACAGCGCAAAAGAGACCGGTGCGTTAACGGGGCGCGGTGATCGAGCCGGTCGTACGTCGGCCGAAAAATCGAGGGTTAAGGGTATCCGGGGTGCACCGGCCACGGTTGTAATTCCGTCAGAACGAAGACCAGTCTTCCTGCGCGGTCGGCCGCAGCGCGGGTGACTCGGGCTCCGTCAAACCAAATGCACCTGCTGGTAATCGGAGGAGGGTAGGGTAGGGACATGCCCCGCCCGCGCAAGCCAGCCTCGCCGTTCCGCTACTTCAACTCGTCACCCGAGGTGATCCGGCTGGTAGTGCTGATGTACGTGCGTTTTCCGCTAAGCCTGCGGAACGTCGAGGACCTGCTGTTCGAGCGCGGGATCGACATCTGCCACGAGACGGTGCGGTTGTGGTGGAACAGGT
>CAJYHD010000051.1 GCA_913773715.1 uncultured Sphingobium sp. | reverse complement strand
GAACCGGGTGCGGCATCCCGCCTTTCCCAAGACGGTTTGCGGCGTCGTGTTCCAGGGTCAGGAACGCAAGACCGGCTGTCAATTCACCTTCAGCTGCGACGGCGCGCTTGCCCGTACGCCCTCACCCGTTGCCTGGGAGCGCGCGCGCGAGATCGCGAAGGCAGCGCTGGGCGGACAGGTGTTCAAGCCCGTGGGACAGGCGACCCATTATCACACCAATTGGGTCGTACCCTATTGGAGCAGCAGCCTCGATAAGATCGTGAATATCGGCACGCACCTCTTCTTCCGCTGGCGTGGATGGTGGGGGACGCCGCCTGCCTTCCGCTTCAGCCGTGCCAGGGGCGAGCCGATCATCCCCAACATCGCGCGACTATCGGCGGCGCATGGCGGCGACCCCGCGACGATCGCCCCCCACGGCCCGATGATCTTCAACAGCGGCAGTGAGGAGTTCGCCAAGGCGCGCAATGGGATCGCCGTTCTGGACGCCGGGACGGACGATCATACGTTCACGATCGAATTGCCTGCGGGCAGTTCGCCGGACAGCTGGCTCGACATCGCCAAGGGCTTTTGCGGTTGGAAGATGGAATGTCGCGTCATGGGCTGGAAGGCCGGAACCGCGCCCAAGGCGGGCACGAGCCAGGCCGCGCGGCTCTCGAGCATGAGCTTTTCCTACATGATAAGCGCAAAGGCCAATCTGGTGCGGACGCTGTGGAATTGCGCGCAGACCCCGCGCTCCGATGAAACGCAGTGCATGCGGCGGGACACCGGACGCCGCCCCGTCCTCATGCCGAACGCTGCCACGCCCGCTCCTGCCGAGCCTCTGAGCGGCGTCCGGCGCAAGGAGCGGTTCGAGACGGTGAAGATCGTGCCGCCGGTTCCCGCTGCACCGCAAACCGGCGGTATCGCGCCGAAGGGTGATTAAGCCACTACCCCCTTCACAAGCCAGGTCGATCCGCCTATATGCGACATCGAAATCCGGTGCGGATGGCGTTCTTTTATGCCCCTGCCCGGCCTTCGATTTCCAGTCGGGTTCCAGGCCAAATAGCGCGCGGTTCTGGTTAGAATGGGCGGAAATCCAAGGATCACAAGGTGCTGACAGTGCGGATCGGACAGTCCCGGCCCGCACTTTTTTGCGTGGAAATGCAGGTGCGAATCACCGGCATTTTCTATCGCTATCGGACTGAATTTCCGCCGGGATGCGGAAAAACGCGACGAACAGACAGGCAGGATACGCACGCATGGCGACCAAAGCTCTACCCCACACCACTGGCGCGAAGAAGCGCATCCGCAAGGTGTTCGGTGACATCCACGAAGTGGTGCAGATGCCGAACCTGATCGAGGTTCAGAGAGAGAGCTACGAACAGTTCCTGCGGTCCGATCCCAAGATCGGCTATGTGTCGGGCCTGGAAAAGACGCTGCGTTCGGTCTTCCCGATCCGCGACTTCGCCGGCACCGCCGAGATGGACTTCGTGCATTACGAGCTCGAAGATCCGAAGTACGACGTCGAGGAATGCCGCCAGCGTGGCATCACCTACGCCGCGCCGATGCGCGTGACGCTGCGCCTGATCGTGTTCGAGGTCGATGCCGACACCGAAACCCGCTCCGTGCTCGATATCAAGGAGCAGGACGTATACATGGGCGACATGCCGCTCATGACGCAGAACGGCACCTTCATCGTCAACGGCACCGAGCGCGTGATCGTCAGCCAGATGCACCGTTCGCCGGGCGTCCTGTTCGACCATGACCGTGGCAAGACCCACTCGTCGGGCAAGTATCTGTTCGCCGCGCGCGTGATCCCCTATCGCGGTTCGTGGCTCGATTTCGAATTCGACGCGAAGGACATCGTCAACGTCCGTATCGACCGCAAGCGCAAGCTGCCGGTGACGGCGCTGCTGTTCGCGCTCGGCCTGACGCCGGAAGATATTCTGGGCGAGTTCTACAACAAGGTGACCTATGTCCGCGGCGAAGGCGGCTGGCAGATCCCCTTCACCGCCGAAGCATGGCGCGGCCTGAAGCCTGCGTTCGATATCGTCGACGCGAAGTCGGGCGAAGTCGTGTTCGCGGCGGGTCATAAGATCAGCCCTCGCGCCGCCAACAAGGCCGAGAAGGATGGCCTTGAAACGCTGCTTATCCCGACCGAGGAAGTCTATGGCCGCTACAGCGCCTATGACCTCATCAACGAGAGCACGGGCGAAATCTACATCGAGGCGGGTGATGAAGTGTCGCCGGAGAACCTCGAGAAGCTGGACAAGGCGGGCATCGACCGTCTCGAACTGCTGGACATCGACCATGTCGGCACCGGTCCCTGGATCCGCAACACGCTGAAGGCCGACAAGGCCGAAGAGCGCGACCAGGCATTGTCCGACATCTATCGCGTCATGCGCCCCGGTGAGCCGCCGACGAAGGAAACGGCAGAATCGCTGTTCGCTGGCCTGTTCTTCGATCCCGAGCGCTACGACCTGTCGGCCGTCGGCCGCGTCAAGATGAACATGCGCCTCGATCTCGACGCGGAGGACACGGTGACGACGCTGCGGACCGAGGACATCCTCGCCGTGGTCAAGGAACTGGTGAACCTCAAGGACGGCAAGGGTGAGATCGACGACATCGACAATCTCGGCAACCGTCGCGTACGTTCGGTGGGCGAATTGCTGGAAAA
>CAJYHD010000050.1 GCA_913773715.1 uncultured Sphingobium sp. | reverse complement strand
AAACCCGCAGCCCAGGGGTCGTTCATATAGGCAGGGCGCGGTATCCCGGCGAAGATCGAAAGATCGTGCGGCGGCAAATTCCCCGGCGCCAGAACCGCGACATCGGCACGCAGGGCTTCGCCAGTTCCGAATCTCAGCACCGCGCCATCGTTATCGGCTGCGACATCGACCACTTCGCCCACCCGCACGGTTAGCCGCTCGCCGGACGCACGTTGCGCATCGTCGAGCATTTCGCAAAGATAAGCGCCATAGTCGCGGCGGGTGGCGAAGCTGCCTTCCTGCCCCCGCTCGTTGGCTTCGAGCCAGCGGGCGAAATGATCGGGCTGATCGGGTAGGGCGCTCATATTGGCGGCGCGCACGTTCAGCACATGGTCTGCGCCTGCCGCGCCATAAGCAAGGCCGCGACCCAGTCGCCCTTCCCGCCGCTCGATCAGCGTGACGCGCACATTGCCGTGACGTAGCAGGTTGATCGCCAGCAATACGCCGGAAAATCCGCCGCCCACGATGGCGGCGTGGTCCATGCGCATCATTGGCAGCACATTTCTGAAGAGAGGCTCTGCATAGATGGCGACATCTTGGCCGATTTACCCGGCGCTGCACAGGGGCAATCCATTTTCCGACAGGGAGAAGACCTGGGTTAGCGCCGAACCCTTGGGCATCACGCCAACTTTGCTTTAGGCTTGCGCCAATGGCATCGCCTTCGAGTCTTTCCGACTGGTATCGCCAGGCTTTTGAGCAGCTTGATGACGGCCTCTGTCTGGTCGAGCCGATGGAAGCGGGGTCAGCGGGGCGACAGGACTACAGGATCGTCGCCGCCAATCGCGCCTTCAACGCCCTGCTGGGGGAGGGCGGGGAGACGCTTTCCCGCTATTTGTCGTTGGATGAGGTCGGCGACGCGCTCGACGCCGTTGTCTCCACCGGGGAGGCGCAGCGGGTTCCCTGTCGCGATGATGCGCGCAAGTTGACCCTCGACATCTCGATCGCGCGTCTGGACGAGGGCCTGGCGCTCATCCTGCGCGACGTGACCGAGCGATCTCTTCAAAACGAGATGCTTCGGCAGCGGGAAGCCGATTTCGTCCGGGTTCAGCGGATCGGCGAGGTGGGCGGCCTGGACATCGGCATCACCGGCGGATTGCGGAGCTGGCGCTCGCCCGAATATCTGCGGCTTCATGGGCTGCCCGCCGACGCTCCTGCGGAAAGCCATGCCGACTGGCGTGCGCGTGTCCATCCTGACGATCGCGATCGTGCCGAACAAAATCTGATGAGCGCCCTTTCGGGCGACGGCGTCAGCTATGATGGCGAATATCGCATAGTCCGGCCGTCGGACGGCGCGGTCCGCTGGATCAACGCGCGCGCCGATATCGAGCGGGACGCGCAGGGGCGAGCCACGCGATTGCTTGGCGTCCATCTCGACATTACCGAACGGAAGCGGCTGGAGCAGGCTCTGCGCGACGGAGAGGATCGGCAGGCATTTCTGTTGCGCCTGACCGACGCACTGCGATCCGCCGCCGATCCCGCCGCGATGCAGACGCTGGCCTTGTCGATGCTGGCGACGCAAATGCATGTCGACCGCGTGATCGCCTATCGCGTCAGGTCCGATCGTCTGGTCGAGATCGAATGCGCGCACGGGGCGGAAATTGCAGGCGCTTTCGTGCCCGAAGGGCGGGCGCAAAAGCCGGTCTGCGTCGCCGATCTCTGCGATCTGCCCGCCGCCGACCGAAGCGCCTGTGTTGCCGCAGGGCTGCGGGCTTTCGTCACTGCGCCGGTCATCCGCGACGGTCGGATCATCGGCGGGATCAGCGTCCAGTGCGCCAGCCCACGGATCTGGTCGTTAGCGGATGGCGACCTCGTCGCGCAGGTGGCCGAACGCTGCTGGACTGCGGTGCTGGAATCGCGCTCCGCAGCGGCATTGCGCAAAAACGCCGCGGCCATGCGTCGCAGCCAAGCCAGCCTCGCGGCCCAGAAGGAAGCATTTCAGATCGCGATGAACGGAGGACCGCTCGCCGTCGCGCTGGGTGTGTTGGCGAAGCTGATGACCGATCCGGCGCAGGATGGATGCCGCTGCACCTTTTTCGTCGCGGATGAAAGCGGCGACCAGTTCGTACGCGTCGTGGGTCTGGCCCACGCCTATGCTGCAGTCGCCCGCGATGCCGCGCCTTCGCCCGAGGCGTTGGCATGCGAACGAGCTATGGCGTCGGGCAAGCCGATCCTTACCGCCGATATTTCGGAGGACGACTGGTGGGGGCAACACGCCGATCTTGCACGGACCTCAGCCGTGCGGGCCTGTTGGTCCTTTCCGATCGAGACGGCGGCGGGGCGCCTCGTCGGATCTTTCGCGCTCTGCTTTGCCAAGCCGCGCGTGCCGAGCGCCATGGACATCGAACTGGCGGCGATGATCACGCAGACGGCAGCGATCGTCATCGCGCACTACCGCCTGATGGGTGCGCGGATGCGCAGCGAGGAGCGGTTCCGGCAGTTCGGCGAAGCGTCACGCGGCGTGCTGTGGATCCGCGATGCCGAAACGCTGCAATGGCAATATCTGACGCCGGCATTCGAAACGATCTATGGCCTCAGCCGCAAGAAGGCCTGCTCCGGCGACGATTTCGGCAACTGGCTGAATTTCGTGCTTCCCGAAGACCGGCCCGATGCGCTCGCCGCCATCGAAAAGGTGCGCGGTGGCGAGCATGTCAGCTTCGAATATCGCATTCGCCGCGCGTCGGACGGCGCGACCCGCTGGCTTCGCAACATCGACTTCCCGATGCGCGACGAGGCTGGCCGGGTCAGCATGATCGGCGGCATCAGCGAGGATGTGACCGACGCCAAGCTGGCGCAGCAGCAACTGGAACGAAGCGAAGGTCGGCTGCGCAGCGCGGTCGAGGTGGGGCAGCTCGGCCTGTGGGACTGGAATGTCGTCACTGGCGAGCTTCACTGGTCGGACGAACATTTCCGTATGGAAGGCTATGATGTCGGCGAGGTGACGCCGAGCTACGAGAATTGGGCGAAGCGGCTGCATCCCGATGATCGCGAAGGCGCGGAAAACGCGCTGAGGCGCGCCATGGAATGGCATGAGGATTATGCGCGGGAGTTCCGCGTCGTTCACCCCGATGGCACGGTGCGCTGGCTGGCCGGGCGAGGTCGCTTCTTCTACGACAGATCGGGGCAGCCGCTCCGCATGATCGGTGCGATGGTCGACACTACGGAACGCCGCGAGTGGGAGGAACGCCAGACAGTGCTCGTCGCCGAATTGCAGCATCGCGTCCGCAACATCCTGTCCGTCGTCCGATCGGTTTTTTCGCGCACCATGGACATGAACGGTTCGGCGGAGGAACTGGCGAACCACTTCAAAGGACGACTCGACTCGCTGGCGCGGACGCAAATCGTCGTCACGCAGACCGCTTTGGGCATCGTCGATCTGGAAACCATGATCCGCGACGAGCTTCTCAGTGTCGGGATCAGCGACGGGCCGCGCCTTTTCATCGGTGGTCCGCACATCACCCTGCCATCGCGGCTGGCGGAAACGATCGGCCTCGCGATCCATGAATTGACAACCAACGCACTGAAATATGGCGCTCTTCGCTTCGAAGCTGCATCGCTGTCGGTCGAGTGGTCGGTTAACATAGGTGATGGAGAAACGCGGAAGCTGAACATAACATGGATGGAACAGGGCGTTCCTGTGCTATCAGTCAACCCATCGCGACATGGCTTTGGCAGCGAATTGATCGAGGAAGCTTTGCCATATCGTCTGGGCGCTGAGACCAGCCTGGAATTTCGCGGAAACGGTATCCGCTGCACGATTTCCGTCCCGTTATCGGACCCTCTGGCGGCGGTCGATCCATGGAAGGAGCCATGACATGCCCGGCTGTCTGGCAGGCAAGCGCGTACTCGTGCTGGAAGACGAATATTTCATAGCATCCGACATCCGGCAATTGCTGTCGGATCAGGATGCGATCGTCATCGGACCTGTCGGCAGCCTGTCGCAAGGTCTGGCGCTGGCCAGCGACCCGATCGATCTCGCGGTCCTCGACGTCAATCTGGAGGGGGAGCAGAGTTTCGAGGTGGCCGATGTGCTGTTGCGTCGCGCCGTGCCTTTCATGTTCGTCACTGACTATGATCGGGGGTCCTTGCCCCAACGGTATCGGGCGGAGGCTCGCATTGGTAAGCCCTTCACGCCCCATGACATCGTGCAGATGGCAAGACGGCTACTTTCGGCTGACATTTCGTGAACCCGCAACGGGACAAAACGCCGGTCTTGCCGCCCGGCTATCGGCGGTTATCTGCGCTCGGCGCTATGGACCCGCCGGACGAAACGAGTTTGCTCGCCGCGATGGCGAAAGGCCATGGCGTGCGGACCGGACGCGAATTGCTGGTCGAAGGGCGAGCGATCGCCGAACCGTTGCTGATCCTGGAGGGGTGGGCGGCACGTGTCCGATTGATGGACGATGGTCGGCGTCAGTTCATGAGTTTCCTGCTGCCCGGCGACCTTATCGGCATGTGCCTCCATCGTCATCCAGCGGCGGTATCGACCGTTGTTGCCCTTACCGACATGACGGTTGCCCATGCGCCTCTCGCGAAAGCTGGGACGAGCCTCGCGCAGATCTACGGGATCAGCCGCGCGTTGGAGGAAGCGTATCTGCTGGCACAGATCACGCGGCTCGGGCGACTTAACGCGCAAGAGCGGATCGGCGACCTGTTCCTGGAATTGAACGAACGGCTCGAACTGGCGGAACTGGCGCAGGACGGACGTTTCGCAATTCCGCTGACGCAGGAAATGGTGGGCGACGCGCTGGGATTGACGGCGGTGCATATCAACCGGACGCTTCGACAGGCGCGGAGCCAAGGCGACATCATCTGGGAGCGCGGGCGGGTGGAACTGCCCAATGTCGAGCGCCTTGCCATGCGCGTCGAGAGGGTATCGCCGCGCGTGTCGGCCCGCCCGTTCTGAAAAGCGCCTGCCGCTAACCTGTATCAGCGGCCTTTGGACCTTCCGTGCCTCGCCTTCCGTTCGTTCGGCACCAGCGCCGGGGATCCTGGCAATTTTGCTCCGGCGCAC
>CAJYHD010000049.1 GCA_913773715.1 uncultured Sphingobium sp. | reverse complement strand
TGCCGGAACGCCTGCGAGGGCGACGATGATGGCTCTGGTCTTCATTCTGATCCTTTGTTTCGCATCTTGTCGCTTTCCGAAGGCTGAACCGCAAGCCCCGTCGTGCCTTGCGTCCGCAGTTTCTCTTGCGTTTCCCTGCCCACTTCCTCCTGCACGATGTTGGTAGGGTCGATCAGCGACTGAGCAGTACCGAGCAGACCGCGGAAGGGCGCCGAGATACGGACATTGAAAATGAAGGGCAGGCCGACGAAGCTGCGCGCAAGGCCAGCGGGCGCGCTGCCCAGCCGGTCGCGGTTGACGCCGTTGAAGACGACGTTGGTCACCATCTCGCCATCTAGCGCGCCGTCCATCAGGATTGTCAGACATTTATATTGCAGATTCTTGAGCGCGTCGAAGGCGATCTTGCCCATTGCGCCGACCTGCTCGTTCGACACCGGGCCGACGTAGGAGAGCGTGCCGCCCTGCTTTGTCGAATCGCAGGGAATGGTCGGCAAAACGCCTTCGGGCATGATGAGCGGCGGCATGCCCTGCTGCCGCGCGACCAGCACGCCGCCTGCGACGCGTCCGCCCTTGGCGTTGAATATCAGAGGCATGATGCCGTCGAATGTGCCGGTGGCGGACACGTCCTTCAAGTCCATCGCCTGAATGAACGCGCCCGCGTCGAGGCCGATGACGCGGAACGTGAGGTAGCGATCGACATCCTCGCCAAAATTCATCGTCGTCGGCAGCAACACGAGTTCGCCGCCCGAGAAGGGGAAACCGCCGCCTTCGATCCGCACCTTCTGCCCCGGTTCGAGGTGATAGCGCACTGTGCCGTTCAACGCCTCGACACCCGGATTGACCGAGCGGATGCGCACCTCCTGCCCCTTGGCGGAGACGAGGCCGATGAGATCGGTAAAGTGGATTTCCCCCGACAGCCCTTGCACCGGGCCGAAGGCGGCGGCGAAGTCTGCATTGTCGGTGCGGAACGTGCCGGTGCTGGTGACGGTCGAGCCGGTCCAGTCGATGCGGCCCTTGCCCGTCACGGTGCCCTTCACATTTTCGACGACGCCTACGGTGAGCGGGGTCAGTTCGCCCGGCTGCACCACGTTGCCGAATCGAATGGCGGGAACGTCGAGATCAGCATGGCCCCTGCCCGATCCCAGATCATGCGCGATGTCGGCTTTTGCCACCATGACCTTGCTGGCGGGTGTCGTTAGCGTACCCGTCGCGGCGATGCGGCCGTTCTTGAGCGTCAATGCGAAGTCGGGAACGGCAAGCGGGTGGAAGCGCACCGGACTTTGCGAGTCGCGCACTGTCGTCGCGGCCTTCAGCGACAGCGCGCCCTTATCGAAGCGCCAGTTCCCCGCGCCATTTTCCACGATCAGCGGCACGGAGCCGATCTGCCCGCCTGCCCCGCTCAGCTTGCCGCCGAGCCCCTGCCGGTCCATCGCGCCTTCCAGCGTAGCGGCGGTCAGGCGCACAGGCGAATCCTTCGGACCGATCACAAGCGCGGGGTTGGCAAGCGCGAAACTGGTCTTGCCCAGCACCATGCGCGCATGATCGGCGGTCAGGCGAAGCGGGCTGTCGCCGCTGCGTCCGGCCAGATCGAGCTTCTGGATATCCGCACCACCCGAAAGGCCGTTCGGGCCGTAGGCGACGAGCGCGCCGCCGACCGGACAAAGCGTCTGACGCGTTTGCCCGATCGCGAAATTGGCATAGCGCGCAGAGGTCAGCGTGAGCGAAACGCATTTCGGATTGACCGAAACCCGCCCACCCTTTGACACCACAGCCTCTATCGGCAGGCCGAGGCCGCGCACCTGTCCGTCGGGCAGCGGACCGTCAAGCCGCATCGCGGTGGAAATATGGGTCGTACCGTCGCGCTGCGCTGTGAAGCGGACGCGGTCGAGTTCCAGACGCGCGCCATCTGCCGCATAGGGGTCGACGAACAACTGTCCGCCAAAACCGCCGCTCGGCCTTCGTGCCAGACGCAGCGCTGCTTGCGGCAAGCCCCCGCCGCGCGTCGTAAGCGCACCCTCCAGTCGCCAGTCGATCGGTCGTCCGGCGCTGCCTGGCCAGGCGATCGTCAGCCGTCCATCCGGCGATAGTCCAGCCTGCGCACCGCTTCGCGCGGCAAAGCGGGTGTCGCTCAGGATCACGCTGCCACCCCTGCCCCGCTGCGCCAGCGCGATGCGGGTGCGCACGTCGTTGGCGCGACCCGCGTCGTTTACCGCGCGGGCGATTCGCCGCAATAGTGGGCCGACGGGCGTTGCGGACGCTGATGAGGCAATCGCCCCCAACGGATCGCGGCTTGGCAGGCGCACGTTCGTCGCGGCCAACATGCCGTCGAACGTCATGATGCCGGGCTTGAAACTCCAGCCGCCGTCGAGGTCGCTGCCGCTTGCCAGCATGCCGCCGCCGCTGACAGCCTTGGCGCCCAGCTTCACGCGCCCCTTCGTACCTTTGCCGTTACCGTCAAAGGTCAAACGACCGGCGGGTGACGCCAGCACGAAGCCGTTCGAGCGCAGCGCTTCGCCGGAAAGATTCGCCTGACCGCTCCAGCCACGCAAACCCTCGCCCAACGTCACATCGATATTTGCGTCAGGTTTGGCGAGCGCGGTCGCGGCAGATCGGCAGGCGAGCGCATCGGCGCGCAATGGCCCGGACAACAGTATCTGCCCCCGTTGCGTCACGATCTTCATATCCGCGCCGCCAGCGGTGATACTGCAGCCAGCCGCCGCGATCCGGGGCATGGCGGCGACGATCCGTCCATCAAACCCCGATCGCAGATTGCCCTTGCCGTCGATCTGCATGCCGACCGGGCCGAAGTCGGTCGCAAGGCTCAGTCGTGCATCGCTCAGGCCCAAGCGCATGTCCGGCAAGGCGAAAGGTTCGGTCGAGGATGGATCGCGGAACTTGTCGATCTCCCCTAGCTTCAGCACTCCGCCCCGATAGCTGCCACGCAAGTGCACTCCGCCCGCGCGAACTGCTGCCACTTTTGGCGACAAGCCCGCAAACGCGATGTCCACCTCCACCCAGCGCGCGGTAAGATCGGGGCGCGATGGATTCCCCAGCACCAGATTTTCGATGCGCTGCGTACGGAAGCCGACGTCAACGAGGTCATAGCTCGCCTGAATGCCGCGATTGTTGAGTTCTCGGCTGACGAAGCCTTCCGCGATCGGGCCGCGCTGCGTCCACACGCCGATCAAGATGATCGCGAGCGATCCCGTGCCCACGCCCAGCCAGCGCAACCATGCCCGGCGAACCTGATCTTCGCCGCTGTCCTCTTCCATGCCTTGCGCCAACCCCGGCCCTAAAATCTCAAGCAGACGATCGTAACGTCATCATAACGTCCAGCCGCCGGTAAATATCCTTGCCCGTCCCGCATCCACCGCATAGCGTCGAGCCGGATCAAAAGGGGGACGATCTTGGCGGAAGGGGACGCGAAAGTCACGCCCGTTGCGGGCGGGGATGCGGCGGGGCATCGCGCGCGGCTTCGGGAGAAATTGGCGACCAGCGGCGGCGAAGCGCTCCACGACCATGAATTGATCGAGTATTTGCTCGCACTCGCTACTCCCCGGCGCGACACCAAGCCGCTCGCCAAGGCGCTGTTGCGGCAATTCGGCGGCATCGGCGGGCTGATGACGGCGGAGTGGCAGGCGATCGCACGCGTTCCAGGCATGGGCGACACCAGCGTCGCGGCGATCAAGATCGTGCAGGCGACGATGCTGCGGATGCTGAAGGGCGAAGCGGCAGCGCGCCCGGTGCTGGGCAGTTGGCAGTCGCTGCTCGACTATCTGCGCGCGGACATGGCGTTCCTGACGGTCGAGCGCGTGCGGGTGCTACATCTGAACAGCCGCAACATGCTGATCCGCGACGATCATATGGGCGATGGTTCGATCGATCAGGCGGCGATCTACACCCGCGAAGTCATCAAGCGCGCGATGGAGATGGGATCGGCGGCGCTGATCCTGGTCCACAACCACCCGTCGGGCGATCCGTCCCCCAGCCGTCAGGACATAGAGATCACGCGCCAGATCGTTGAAGCGGGCAAGCGCCTCGGCATCAGTGTCCATGACCATGTCATCATCGCGTCGGGCGGCCATACGAGCATGCGGGCGCAGGGGTTGTTGTGAGGGTGGCGCGATAGCTTTGTTACCATCGTCAATCCCGCGAAAGCGGGAATGACGTGGTTGGGTGGGTAGCGGACTGGCGGCTTTTCGACAGATAGGTGTGGGAAGCGGGAAGTTCAGTTATGGTGAGGGTTGCTACCCATTTTTGCCAACCACGCATTGTGTTCTGCAACGTCCTTAGGTGCAGCGATCCATCCCAAAATGAGAGTTCCGACCCCTTGCCCAATGAAATGAGCGCCCATCAGAGGCCAAAAAAAGGTCCAGATGGTAACGGGCAGGATTGGCGGCAAAAGGAATAGACATATCAAGCCTCCTACAATCATCGCTCCGGCGACGAAGGCGATTGAGCGCCGTTCCTCATGCAGAGTTTTAGCGTCGGGCCGAGAAATAACCGGCACAAATGTCGGTTTAGGATCAGGCCATTTGCGACCAATCCAGTAATTCAAGAAAGTCATTGCTAAGCCAAGGCTGTTGTTGCCCCCTAAATGGCTGACAGGGCCTCGCGTGTTTTCGCGATGAACTCGCGGGGTGACCTATAGCCGAGGGCGCGATGTGGATGCACCTCGTTATAGTGGTCGAGCCAGGCTGGCAGCTG
>CAJYHD010000048.1 GCA_913773715.1 uncultured Sphingobium sp. | reverse complement strand
ATCAACGACCATATGCGCGAGCTTGGCCGAGACCTGCCAGCGGTCGCACCTGTGGCCCGCGCCACCTTGTCCGAAGATGCGCCTGCGGTAGGCGCCGCCATCCTGCCCTTTAGCCATTTCCTGCTGCCCCGCGCTGGGGCGCTGTGGAAAGATCCAGCCGCTACGGCGGCCTGACGATGATCTCTTTCGATGGAGCGCTGGCACTGGCCGCCCGGGGGAGGGGAGAAGGCGGTCAGTGCCAGCGCACCCGCGTCGCCGGTTGCGGCGTGGCGCGGGTAACTCGATCGGTCGCTTTCATTGCGGCTTGCTCATGGAGAAGGGCGCGTCAGCCTTGGCCGCGCCCCATGCCTTGTTCGGCGTCGGCCCCATGACGAAGCGCAACGTGCCGCCCTTGCGCAATTCGGCCTGCGGCAGCCACGGCTTGTTCCATGGTCGCCCGTTCAACGTGACCGACTGGATATAGACATTGTCCGGGCCATTATTCTCCGCTTCGATCGTCAGCAGCTTGCCGCCCGGCATGGTCATGCGCACCGACCGGAACAACGGACTGCCGACGGCATATTGCCCGACCGTTGGCGTCACGGGGTAAAAGCCCAGCGCTGAGAAGACATACCAGGCCGACGTCTGGCCATTATCCTCGTCGCCCGGATAGCCGTCCGGCGTCGGCGCATAGAGTTTGCGCATCACCTCTCGCACGCGCGCCTGCACCTTCCATGGCGCACCTGCCCAATCGTAGAGATAGATCATGTGCTGGATCGGCTGATTACCATGGGCATATTGGCCCATGTCCACGATCTGCATCTCGCGGATTTCGTGGATGACCTGCCCATAATAGCTGTCGTCGAATACCGGCGGCGTGGTGAAGATGCCGTCGAGCCGATCGACGAACTTCCGGTCCCCGCCCATCAGGTCGATCAACCCCTGCACATCCTGCATCACCGACCAGCTATAATGCAGCGCGTTACCCTCGGTGAAGGCGTCGCCCCATTTGTACGGATTGAACGGCGTCGACCATGTCCCGTCCTGATTGCGCCCACGCATCCAGCCACTTGTCGGATCGAACAGCTTGCGGAAATTCTGCGCCCGCTCGGCATAGAGGCGTACGTCCTTCTTTCTGCCCAGCGCATCGGCCATGCGTGACAGCGCGAAATCGGCGGTGGCATATTCCAGCGTCCGCGCGGCGTTCTCGTTGATGCCGACATCATAGGGGACGTAGCCGAGCCGGTTATAATATTCGACGCCCTCGCGCCCCACGGCAGTCAGCGTCTTGCCCTTGGCATCGGTCGGTCGCCCTTTCGATGTGGTCGCGTTCTTGACCATCGCCTCATACAGCGTCTTCGCGTCGAAGCCGCGTATCCCGCTCGCATAGGCGTCAGCGATCAGGATCGCGCTATTCGACCCGATCATGACATCGCGATGGCCGGGACTCGCCCACTCCGGCAGCCAGCCCGATTCCTTGTAGGTGTTGACCAGCCCCTGCATGATCTCGCCGTCGCGCTCGGGATACATCAGCGCGAAGAAGGGGAAGACCGACCGCCAGGTGTCCCAGAAACCGTTGTCGGTATAGAGCGGACCGGGATGCACCTTCCCGTCATAGGGGCTGTAATGGACCTGCCGGCCCTGCCCATCGATCTCGTGGAACATGCGCGGGAAGAGCAACATCCGATACAGCGCGGAATAGAAGGTGCGGCGATTGTCGATATCGGGATCGGTGACGACGATGCGCTGGAACTCGCTCTCCCATGCCTGCTTCGCCTTCGCGCTGGTCACCTCGAAACTGTCGTCGCCGACCTCGCTCTCCAGATTGCGCAACGCTTGTTCCGCGCTGATGAAGGAGGAGGCGACCTTGACCCCGATCTGCTCGCCCTTTTTCGTGACGAAGCTGACCACTGCCCCGACATGATCGCCCTCGCGCCGCGCCGCCTGGGTCAGCGCGCCATCGTCGCCCCAACTCTGGCTCGCGGTGAAATCGTGATCGAACTGCGCGACGAAATAGTTGCGGAAATTGCCCGGAACTCCGCCCTTGTTGTTGCGGACAAAGCCGGTGATGCGGCGGTTGTTTGCGTCGATCGCCACCATCGACCCGCCGGCATAGCCATCCAGCAGGATATGCGCCTGATCGCTCTGCGGGAAGGAGAAGCGGAACTGCGCGGCGCGGTTGGTCGGCGCGACCTCCGCCGTCACGTCATAGTCGGCGAGATAGACCTTGTAGCCATAGGCACGCGCCTGCTCCGCCTTGTGGCTGTACCAGGATGCGCGCTCCTCCTGCTTGACCTTGATCCCACCCGTCTCCGCGAACAGCGCGAAGGCGGCATAGTCGCCCATCCACGGACTGGGCTGGTGCGTCTGCTTGATACCGTTTATCTTGTGCGCGTCGTAGGTATAGCCCCAGCCGTTGCCCATCTTGCCGGTGACGGGCGTCCAGAAATTCATCCCCCATGGCACGGCGACCGCCGGATAGGTATTGCCATAGGACAGTTCGTAACTCGAGTCCGTCCCCATCAGCGGGTTGGCGAGGTCGATCAGTGCAGGCTCTTCCTGCGCGGAAAGGACAGGAGCCGCGAAGGCGATCGCTGCGCCCAGTATCCATGTCGCCCCGCGCCGGATCATCATGCCCCCTGCCTCACTTCCCATGGATCGTCGTCAGCGGCGGCTTTTGCGGCGGCACGCCCTTTCTGGTCATGACGACGGGCCGGATGCTGCCGTCCTTCTCGAAAATCAGCCGCTCGATCGCGACCTGCCGATGCTCGCCACGCGTATCGCCGATCGGGCGGCGGTGATAGGCGATGAACCAGTCGTCGGTCCCCGGCACGTTCAGCACCGAATGATGCCCGGCCCCGCGCGCGATGCGGAAATCCTGCTGCAAGATGCGGCCGCGCGGCGTGAAGGGACCGGTCGCGCTCGGCCCCGTCGCATAGGCGACGGCATAGTCCGGCCCGGTCCAGCCGCCCTCCGACCACATGAAATAATAGACGCCCTTGCGCTTGATGACGAAGGAGCCTTCGACATAGCCGGGCTGGGTGATCTTCTTGTAGGTCGTGCCATCCGCGAAGGGGACGACGCGCTTCATGTCGGCGCTCAGCTTGACGACATTGCAGTGTTTCCAGCCGCCATAATAGAGATAGACCTGTCCATCATCGTCACGAAAGGCGAAGGGATCGATCGGCTGCGCGCCATTGTGGAAGCTGCCGATCAGCGGCTTGCCGATTGCGTCGCGAAACGGCCCACCCGGATTGTCGCTGACGGCTAGGCCGATGCCGCCGACTTCTTTATCGCTTTGAATATCGTTGGCGCTGAAGAACATATAATAGCGCCCGCCCGCCTCGATCACTGAAGGCGCCCAGATCGCCTTGTACGCCCAGGCGATCGTCTCGACATCCAGCACATGCGGATGCTTGGTCCAATGCACCAAGTCGGGCGAGGAAAAGGCGTTGAAAAAGGTCTGGTACAGATAGGATGGCAGCACCGATGCGTCGCGTCGCGCCGCTTCCTGCTGCGGCGTGAACCGCCTGGTGAGATCGGGCGGACCGTCATGATCGGAATAGGTGGGATAGATCCAATATTGCCCGGCAAAGGCGCGCAGTTCCGGGTCGGCATAATAGCCCGGCAGCGCGGGATTGCCCGCGACCGCCGCTGCGCCGGGCAGCAGCAAAGTCGCCATCGCCCATCCCAGCCTGGCTATCGTCACTCGGCTTCTCCCATTTAAAGGGATGTGTGCTCGTGCAGAAGCCCACATCCCTACGATGCGACCCGATCATTCATGCCGTCGGGCGGTTCCATTTTCGTTATGCGACTGCGCTATGCCCCGATCATCCCCTCATCCAACCTTGGCTGTCCCACCTATTCAGCGATCAGCAGGCCGCTTCTCTTTCCGACCCAGATTTCAAATTAAACAAAGCAATTTGTCAATTATATTTACATTGTGCTGCAAGTTTTTCACGTCGTTTCCGATCATCAATGATCGGTGCGGTCGCCCGATGTCCCATCAGGCTTGCCAACCCGACAGGCTTGTTCTGCCGACCTCACTGCATCAAATTTTATTAAAACAATTTGCTTTGTCAATTTCACCGCGCTTGCGTAAATAGCGTCAGCATATTGTCGTCGCCACTTGGTCTTCGACGGTTTGGGGCCATAGTAGAATGCGAATGCCGATGAACGATCAACCGGTGCTGGCGGGTGTGGAACTGGGTGGGACCAAGGTGCTGGTGCTTCGCGCGCGTGGCGCGACTATCCTCGATCGCGCCACAGTTCCGACCACGACACCGGGCGAAACACTTGGGCTGGCGGTGGAGATCCTCAAGCACTGGCACGCCGAAACGCCGTTCGATGCGATGGGCATCGGCAGCTTCGGTCCAGTGCGGCTGGACCGCTCCGCGGCAGACTTCGGCATCATGCTGCCGACGCCCAAGCCGCATTGGGCTGGCGCAGATATTTTCGGTACGCTGACCGCGCCCTTCGATTGCCCCGCCGTCATCGACACCGACGTCAATGGCGCGGCGCTGGCCGAACTGCGCTGGGGCGCAGGGGCGGGGACGGGATCGGACAGCCTCTGCTATATCACCATAGGCACGGGCGTCGGCGGCGGCTTCGTCATCAACGGTCGTCCGCTGCATGGCGCGATGCATGCGGAACTCGGCCATATCCGCACCCCCCGCGCGCGGGGTGACGATTTTGCGGGCGCCTGCCCCTTCCACGGCGATTGCATCGAAGGGCTGATCGCAGGCCCGTCGCTCGCCAAACGCTTCGGCGCGCCGGGTAGCGAGATCGCAGACGATGATCCGCGTTGGGATTATGTCGTCCATGACATCGCCAGCATGGTGTCCACCATCCTGCTCACCACCGCCGCGCGGCAGGTGCTGATCGGCGGCGGCGTAGGCATGGCGCGCCAGACGATCCTGCCCCGCGTGCGAGCAGCAGTCGTCGCCCAGATCGCAGGCTATCTGCCCCATGTCGATGCGACGCAGATCGACAGCATCGTTACCGCGCCCAGGCTTTGCGAAGAAGCTGGGCCGCTCGGTGCCGTCGCCCTCGCCTGCGATGCGCTGGAGGCCGCCCGCGCCTAGCGCTTCACATATTTGCCGAACCAGCCGAGCGTCGCATCCCATGCGGCCTTGGCGGCGGTCGGATTATAGCTCGGGCGATAATCGGCCATGAAGCCATG
>CAJYHD010000047.1 GCA_913773715.1 uncultured Sphingobium sp. | reverse complement strand
CAGATCGGTCGGGTATCGCTTCGCTTGTTTCTCACGTTCAGCCATCCGGCTACGGCTCGCTCGGTTCCACATCCCGAGCTTGAATCACGCATCTCGCCTTTGCTCAACCCATTCTCAAACAGGCTCTTAGCACCTCCTGCTCGCAAACAGCGCAGACTTCAGCTCAGATTGAATGACAGCGGGCGAGCCGCGCTGATCACGCTAAATGACAATATGCTCGCCCTCATCCGTGTTCGCTTGCAAACGGGACTTGCCTGCTCACGATATATGCCAGCGAAGTTCGTAGCCGGCATCATCTCGGCACACCCACCTCACGGAGCCGCTCGATCGCCAGCTTACGCAGCAGGTAGGGGACCGGCGAGAGGATGTTCGAAATCGTACGCTAAGGCGTGTGTGTTTAGAATGGCCGGATCGGGTATCGTCATCGCGATCGTCGATGGCGGCTTTGTGTGCCGCTAGCTCTGCAGGCGACGCGGCGACCTACTCCTGGAAGCGCGGAACGCGCAGCAAATCTACGAGCCGACGCTAGTGGAAGGGGTGGAGATATGGGGTGTCGTGCGGACCGGCGTCCGCGACTATCGACGCTAGCGCCGTGTCGTGGGCGATCGTCGACATAGCCAATTTCTACGTCAGCGCGGAGCGGTTGTTCGATCCGGCCCTGCGCGACGTGCCGGTCATCGTCTTGTCCAACAACGATGGTTGCGCGATCGCGCGAAGTGAAGAGGCGAAGGCGCTGCACGTCCGGATGGGCGATCCGGTCTTCAAGATGCGCGATCGGATCAAGCGCCACGGTATCCAGCTTCGATCGAGCAATTATGAGCTGTATGCCGACCTCAACAGACGCTTCAACGCGGTCATCGCCGATCACTCCGATATGGTGGAAATCTACTCGATCGATGAAAGCTTTTTCCGGCTGCCGGTGCTGCCGGACGGCCTCGGCAATGTCGCGGCCGCGCACGCGGTTCGTGACGACATAGCGCGATCAGTCGGCCTGCCGACCCGGATCGGCTTGGGACCGACCCGCACACTGTCGAAGGTGGCAAACGCCTTGGCGAAGGCGACGGAGAAGGTGTGGGAAGGGGTAGTCGACCTCCACGACGTCGAGCTGCGCCGGCGTCTGTTCGAAAAATGGCCGGTCGGGGAAGTATGGGGTATCGGACACGCGTTGGCAGCGCGGCTCCGTCCCCTCGGTGTGAAGACGACGGCGGACCTGGTTGCGCTGCCTCCGGCGGTGGCACGCGATGTGGGAACGGTGTTGCTGGAACGGCTCGTGCGTGAGCTGGGCGGGGTTGAATGCGACGACTTCAAGGTGGCGGCCGAACCGCTTAAAGCGACTGCCGTGACGCGCCAGTTCGGTGCGCCCGTCTCCGACCTTGCCGAGCTGCGCGAGGCGATAGCACGCCGCGCAGCGCGCGCGGCCGAAAAGATACGCGCGCAAGGGCTGGCGGCGAGCCGATTGATCGCCTTCGCGCATGGGTCGCGCTATCGGCCGAATCCGCCTTCGGCGTCACGATCAGCCCGGCTTTCCCCGCCGACCAACGATCCGCGCATCATCGTGGGGATCGCGGGAAAGATGATGGAGGCGATGTTTCAACCGGGGGGCGTCTATACCAAATGCGGCGTCTTGCTGGAGGATCTGACCCCGGAAGGGGCGGGGCAAGCTGACCTGTTTGCGGCGGCCGATCCCAAAGCCCCCGCGCTGTTGGCGGCAATGGATGGTCTCAATAGCCGATTTGGGCGAAACACCGTCATCTTGGCGGCGCAGGGATGCGGCGCGCGCTCGTTCGATACGAAGCGGTCACAGAAAAGTCCCGCATGGACGACCCGGATCGATGAGATACCTGTTGCACGATAGCGTCCCATGCCCGGTTATATGGGGGCAAAAGGAGAAGGAGCGAGTTTGACTTTCGACGATCCAAATCAGGCGAACGACGCGCACCGGCGTTGCATGGACTATGTTTTCCGTTTGGAAGACAGCGTGCTGAAGCGCGGCCGTGGCTTGCTGACGATCTGGAACAGTTCAAACACGCCAGACAACCCGTTGCGAGCATTACCCGGCCCGGATGGCAAGGCCGTCTCAATCAATTTGATGATGAGTGCGTGCCTGCACGAAACCATTCTCATCACCTGTGCGGTACTGGACACACCCAAGCCTAATCGACCGCTTCTGAAGTCCAATCTTATAAGTTTTCCGGTGATCGCGGGCCTGATGCAAATACCGGGAACCGAAGACTTGCGCCTCGCTGATGGCGACGAAGCCATCAAGCGTGCGGCACAGGAACGGTTTTTCCAACGTATCGATGGTCTCAGTCAGGAGCCAATGAGGGAAAAGGTAACGCGCCTGAGGGGGTTTCGTGATGAGTTTCTGGCGCACGCGCTTGACCAGGACTGGTCTAAGACACCCCCGGTTTTGGGCGACATCACCGCTCTGATGGATCTTGTCTGCATCCTATCAGGCGATTGCCAGCTCGCGCTCTTTGGCAAGCGCGTTTCGCTACGTCCCGAACTGGTGACAGTTGGTGAGAGCATCGATGCGGTATGGCACATGCTTACACGCCAAAGCGATGTTGCCGGCTAGGGCGGCGCCCAGGACCGCCGTTGGCTACAGGCAAACGCCTAGCGGCTGCGGTCCCGGTCGGGCTTGGCAGTCTCCGGAGCGCGGCCGCTTTCACGAAAACTGCCATCCAGTGAGCCGCCAGCCTTGATCCGATCGGCGACGAGCTGACGCGTCGATT
>CAJYHD010000046.1 GCA_913773715.1 uncultured Sphingobium sp. | reverse complement strand
CGCCGAGGCGCCGCGCGGCAATATGTCGAGAGAGCCGACCACATCGCGCGCCAGCTTCGCCTCGTCCAGCCCGAAGGTCCGCCGGATCGCCGCCACGTCGCCCTGCGGGTCCTGCACCATCAGGTGGACCCAGTGAACCAGCTCGACATAAGGGTTGCCCCGCATCCGGGCAAAGCCGGTGGCGGATTCAATCGATGTCAGTGCAGCCGCGTCCAGGTGCCCGAACAATGATGCACGGCTGATCTCGGTCATGCGCTCCCCCCGGAATGGCGCGGGCTCAAGCCCGGTTTCGGATGTGCAACGATCTCGATGACAGAATGTTGCATGGTGTGATACGGTTGTGGCCGGATGGGCCACGTAGTACTGCGGGCGACGTATCGGACCTGGGCTATGTCACCTATTCGGATGGCGTCCAGATCGCCGAGATCATCCCGTACTTGTGAGTACGGTCGGCCGTCCGATTCCCCCACGAGGACTATCGTCTTCGCGGGGGAAGTTGTGGCGAATAACGAACCTTCGCCGAGGCTGTTAAGACTGGCACTCGCTCGCCAACAGACCGAACCCGCTTTCCAACTGCAGAGCGGCGTTGCCCTTGGGCGTATCGCCCTTTTCCGGAATAGAGAGTTCGACCGGCTGTCCGTCTCTCTCGATGGTAAGGACATGGCGTCCTGCGCTGGTCCGGCTAAGGACGTTGCTAACCTTGCTCCAATCGACCGTTGTCGATCCGCCAGCGGTTACGATGCTCGTCGTGCAGCGACCGTCGAGGCGAAAATCGGTGATCGGAGCGTCCCCCAACTTACCGCCGTCAAGCAGGATTTCGCGGTACAATTTCGCCCCGGTCTGGTTCGTTCGGTCGATCGTGGGCGCGGTCTGCTCTGTCGCGTTTGTGGCGGCGGGCACAGGCGCCTCGGACCCGGCGTTTACGATCGCGGCCGGCGCGTCATTCAGATCGACGGCGTTCACCGCCGTGTCATTGGCTCCGGCCTGCTCCGCAGGCGCGCCGCATCCGCTCAGGACCAGCACGGGAACCAGTACTTTCAGCCATGATCGCGTCATTTATACTCTCCATACAAAAACATCCGTGCTTCCGCTTCACGCCGCCGCACCAAACTGGCGACGACCGTCTTGCCCGAACGAACGTGCTTCTTGATCTCCAGCATCGCATCATGCTTTCGACCGGCATTGACCAGTCGCGCGGTGGCAGGCCAACCGCCACCGGGATTATAGACGTAGGAAACCAGCGCATCGAATTCCTGCTGATGCAGCGGTACGTGGATGCGGCGCTTCACGATCGCCTCGTAATGCGGAACGACGTGGATAATCAGCTGTCGCTGCTGCCCCTCGGTTAGGTTCAGCAAGCCCTTGTGTTCCTTCACGAAAGTGGTCGCCTTGGCGCCGGACAGTCCCGCCCCCAGCGCGGCGGTCCGCGCAGCGGCAGCGGGCACCTGCACCGCGATCAGGTCGCGTTCGATTGCCGTCGCGGTTCGTTCCTTCATGTCATAGCCAGCGCCGATGGTGACGCCGCTCGACGCGGTCGGATGGTGAAGCGCGTGGCTCACCTTGCGCAGCGCTTCATGGTCGAAGATGAAGTTTCGCCCTTTCAAAGACATGTGCATATCGCCGACGGGCGACGCCTCCCCTTGCGGGGCAGGCGCGGTGGTGGCGCGCTGCCGCGCATTCGCAACCGCTGGGCCAAGGGCGCCGGGACTACGGCCGGCCTGACGCTGCGCGCCCGGCATGCTGGCTGCTCGACCACCGGTCGCGGCTCGTTGGAGCGCGCCCGCAGTGTGGCGGCCAACGATGCCATCGGGGGGATATAATCCGACGCGACGCTGAAATGCTCGCACGGCCCGTTCGGTTTGCGGACCAAACACGCCATCGGCCTTCAGACCAGGGCTGGTCGATTGAAGTTGCCGTTGCAACGCTCGTACGGCGTCACCGCGACTGCCCATTTGCATAGTTTCTGTCATGCGACATCGCTCCTCTGCAATTGCTCTCCAAAGGTATCTCTTCCGCCCCGCCGCAGATGGGCATCACCCCGTACCCCCTCCCCCCCTCCGCCGAGCCAGCCGGTCCAACCCAGGCGGGTCGTGCCGTCCAGGCGCGCGGGACGGGCGTCGTGGCCCTCGACTTCCAGCGCGACGTCCCATTCTAAGTGGCTGGGGGCGAAGGCAGTCAGCGCTTTGGACAAGATACGGAACCGCGCGCCGGACGGCAGCAGCGCCTCGTAATCCGCGCGCGAGCGGGCGCGGATGACCACGCGAAAAGCGTCGGATGCGATCTTGGCGCGGCCGCCCAGCATCGCCTCGTTCCCCAAGCCGCAAAAGGAGCGGCCCAGCCGCGTCCGGTCCGCGTCGTCGATCTCGCGCCAGCGCGGCTGGAACTCCAGCACACGAACCGGCTGGCCGAGCAGATGGGTCATCGCATCCTCGATCGCACCAGCACTGCGCCGCGACGCGAACAGCGCGGCATAATGAAGCCGCGCCCGTGCCGGGAAGTCGCTGGCATCGCCGACTCCCTCCGCCGCGCCGGTCAGGCGCGCGACGTGATCGGCGAAGCGGTCATCGGCCGGGCGATCGGCTTGCGCGGCAGGCTGCGAGTCCGCCCAGGCGCGATAGAAGAATTGCAGCATCCGCCCCGCGAGCAGATCGAGCCAGCCCCCGAACGGCCGCTTCTTGGCATAGCGGCGCTCGAACACCGCGAATTCTGTCATATGCGAGGGCAGCGGTCCCATCGGACCGGTCAGCCCGAACCAGAAGCCGCCGATCCGCGCCCGCCCCTGACGGACATCCACCTCCTCCAGCGTCGAGTCCGGGAAGGCCAGCGTCGGGACCTGCGTCAGGTCGGCGATGCTCTGGGAGGGGCGACGGGCTAGGCCGATACGTGGCAGGCCGGGCGCGCGCGCCTCTGCCCCCCGGACGACGGGAAACAGCCCGAAACGCTTTCGCGCGGCCGCCGCCGCCTGCAAAAAGCTCAGATGCTGTGGCGGCGGCCGATCCTCAGCGGCCATCGCTGGAATTCCCCTTCGTTGGTGCTGGA
>CAJYHD010000045.1 GCA_913773715.1 uncultured Sphingobium sp. | reverse complement strand
ATGGCACTGTAGATGTTCGGCTGTCTCTTGGCATAGCAGATGGCGGCTCCCCCGTAACCCGCCGTCAGAGACCGCCGAGGCCTGCCAGCGTCACGCGAACCGCGTCGTCGAGGGGCGTGTGGGGTTCCTGCCCGAGTTCCGCCACCAGACGGTCGTTCGCCAGGCGCACCGGCTGCTGCCAGAGATAGCGCATCTCCATCAACTCGCGTGGCGTCGTGGCGAACAGCGCGGCCAGGCGAAGCTGCCACCAGGGCAGGGGGCGGATCGGCACGGCGGGATCGCCGAGCACGCGGGCGATCGCCTCGACCATGTGGCGGCCGTCCGGGTCCCAATGGCCGTCCATATGAAAGCGCGCAAAGGCCGGCATGTCGGGCCGGTCAAGCAGCTGCGCCATCGTCTCGGCGACGTCGGGGAGGTACGCCCATTGATGACCGACGCCACGCTTTCCGGGATTACGGATCACGCGGGGCCGAGAGCCGAGCGCGATCAGTCCCTGGCCGAACCAGTTGTTCGCGGCGCCCGGGCCGAAATAATCCCCCGCGCGGACGATCAGCACCTTGGCATCGCCGGCGTCGGCCGCGGCTTTCAGGCGTCGTTCCAATTTGACGCGGATCGCGCCCTTGCGGCTGCGGGGATGCTGGGGGGCATCCTCGGCGATCGACGGAAAGGCATCGGCGCCGAAATTATAGACCGTCCCCGGCAGCACGATCCGCGCGCCGCTCGCCTTCGCCGCCGCCAGCGTGCTGTCGAGCATCGGCAGGACCAGTTTCTCCCAGTCGCGATAGCCCGGCGGGTTCACGGCATGGACGATGACGTCCGCCCCTGTCGCTGCGGCAATCACGCCAGCCGGGTCCAGCGCATCGCCCCTCACGCCGATGCATCGCTCGGGAAGGTGCGCGGTGTCGCTTCGGATCAGGGCCCGGACGATCCAGTTGCCGGCAAGCAGTCGACGGGCCATCGCCCCGCCGATCCCTCCGGTGGCACCCAGAATTAGTGCTGTTCGCTGTGTCATCATCGCCTCCATCGTGACAGCGACGATGATGGGGGCTGATCAATGCAACGGAAATTGCTGAAAAGCGGCAAGTCGCTATACGCAGATCTATGAGCAACGAACCGAGCTGGGACGTCTATCGAAGCTTCGCCGCCGTGCTGCGCGAGGGATCATTGTCCGGTGCAGCTCGGGCGCTCGGCATGACGCAGCCGAGCATAGCCCGCCATATCGATGCGCTCGAACAGTCGATCGATGGCAAGCTGTTCCTCCGTTCGCAACGAGGGCTGTCACCGACCGATCATGCACTGTCGCTTCGCCCCCATGCCGATGCGCTGGTGGCCGCCGCGGCGGCGCTACGGCGATCGGGCAGCGGCGGTCCGGATGCCGTCTCAGGCGTCGTACGAATCAGCGCCAGCCAAGCGGTCGGCGTCATGCACCTGCCGCCGATCCTGGCGGATCTCCGCAGGGCGCATCCCGCGCTGGCGATCGAATTGTCGCTATCCGATCAGCCCGATGATCTGCTCCAACGCCATGCCGACATTGCGGTGCGCATGTTCGAGCCGACCCAGAAAGCGTTGGTCGCCCGCCACGTCGGGGATGTTCGTCTCGGTTTCCACGCACGCCGCGATTATCTCGACCGGCGCAGCGTGCCGAACACATTGGCCGATCTGTCCGGCCACGACCTGATTGGCTTCGACACCGGGACGGATTTCATCCGCGCGGCCATTCGGCACCTTCCGGGAATCGACCGGTCGGCGTTCGCCTTGCGGGTCGACAGCGACGCGGCACAGTTCGCGGCCATCCAGGCGGGGTTCGGGATCGGTATTTGCCAGACTGTCGTCGCAGAGCGTGATCCGGCGCTTGTGCGGATTTTGATCGATGCGCTGGATCTGCCGCTGCCTATATGGATCGTGATGCATGAGGATCTGAAGCGCATCAGACGATGCCGCGTAGTGTTCGATATGTTGGCGAAGGCCTTTATGCGCTGACCCCGATCTAACCTTTTGATCCAGTCGTTGGGGTTGGTTAGGCAGGCATGTCGTCGGATCTGGTGGAAAACGATCTGTCTGTTTTCGGCGGCGTGCGGCGGTAAACGGACTCTCATCAGAGCGGGCACTTGGCCGTTGTGGTACCCAATCGCTGATCAAAGCGGTCTCGCGCGGGGTGTTCGAGCACTTGTTTTCTTTCGAGCGAGAGGCGCAATCGATCCGATTAATCGGCTCGGACGAAGAACCAAGTGTGGCTCTCCTTCCAGCTGCGGGCGAGACCGTAGCCTACCAGACGATTGGCTGCGCGATTGACGTCATAAACGAGCTCATCAATCGCATACGCGATCGCCTCGGCGGTCAGGGGTGTGGAGACGTCCATCGCCGAGAGGACAGCCTCCTCGATCGAGGGATCGTATCGCGGTTCCCGGTTCCCCAAGGTGAATCGATCGCACCAGATGAGGAAACCGCGCCACACGATGAAGTGGCTCCTGCACCCTCCGTTACGCCAGACGGATGGATACAGGGTCAG
>CAJYHD010000044.1 GCA_913773715.1 uncultured Sphingobium sp. | reverse complement strand
CGATTGATCAGCCGTCGTTCGCTGGAACCGGCCCGACCTTCTGCTTGTCGCCGTTGGGCCAGCGGAAGCGCAGCGGGCGGTAGCTTTGCACCCGCCACCAGGGTTCGGCGACTTCGAACAGGCCGCTTTTTTCGGCACGCCGTCCCAAGTCCTTGCGCGCCGTGATCGCCGCCAGGATCGGCGCGAAGAACAGGCCCGCGACCACGGGCGCAGTCCATCCGACCGCGCCCGCCTTGATCGCCAGCGCCGTTAATCCGACGCCCAGCAAGATATGCCATTTGAACAGCCAGATTGCGCTGGTGATCGCCATGCCGTCGCGATCGCGTGTCTGGCCGTTCCAGCTTGCCTTGCGGCCCATCATGATGCCGAACAGGTTGATCGTCTGCGTCAGCATCGCGACCGGCGCCATCAGGATCGACAGGATGATGTCCACCACGACGCCGCGGGTCATCCGCACCGCGCCGCCAAAGCCGATACGGCGCGCAGGATCGGCCATCGCCCAAATGATCGACAGGATTTTCGGCCCGAACAGCAGGATGGCGGTGACGCCCAGCAGACTGCCCGACGGCAGGATCGCGGCAGGCGGCCATTCGCCCGACGCCGCGCCGCCCAACACGACGAGGATCAGCGCCAGCCACATTGGCGACGTGCAATAGGCCGACGCGCCGACCAGCAACTGGAATCGGCTGACGGGATGCAGCCCTGCGATCTTGGCGAGTAGCGGCACATGCTGGATATTGCCCTGGCACCAGCGGCGATCGCGGGTGAAAAGGTCGGGCATGGAGGGCGGAAATTCTTCGAAACTGTCGTCCGCCGTCACCATATGCACATCCCAGCCACGACGGCGCAGCAGTGCGGCCTCCAGCATGTCGTGGCTCAGGATGTGACCGCCGAACGGCGCGCGGCCCGGCAGTTCGGGCAGGCCGCAGCTTGAGGCGAAGGCGCGCACGCGCACGATTGCGTTATGGCCCCAGAACATGCCTTCCGATCCTGCCCACCAGATCATGCCCGCAGCGGAGATCGGACCGAACAGGCGGCTCGCGAACTGCTGCCACCGGGCGAATAGCGTGGATGCGCCCATCACGGTCGGCACCGTCTGGATGAGGCCGACATGCGGGTGGCGTTCCATGTCGGCGGCGAGCCGCGCCATGGTCTGCCCGCTCATGATGCTGTCGGCGTCGAGCACGATCATGTAATCATAACCGCCGCCAAAGCGCGTCACCCATTCAGCGATATTGCCCGGCTTGCGCCCGACATTGAGTGCGCGGCGGCGATAATGAACGGGGCGCGAGAAGGAGCCGCGCAATTCCTCATAGGCGGCTTTCTCCGTCTCGCCGCTTTCCACGTTGGAATCGGACAGGATGAAGAATTCGAAGCGCTCGCCGCCCATCACCTGCGCCAGGGAGCGCTCCATGATCGACAGGCGGCCCAGCACACCGAGAAAATCCTCGTTGCAGACCGGGAGCAGGATCGCGGTCTTACCTTGCAGCGGGGCGGAAAGGTGGAGCGGACGCGGCGCGACGCTGTGACCGCCGCCCACGGTCTGAAGCAGGAAGCCGATGAAGGCGGTCGCAAAGCCGAAGGCGATCCAGGCGAACAGCGAGATAAAGAGGAAGAGATAGACGCCTTCCAGCAGCGAAATGCCGTCGAGACCGATCGTCTGCCGCATTTCGTGTGCGGCCATGGCGGCGGGAAGCAGTGCGAGCAGCACGACCAGCAGGCGGCGTGCCCACAGATCGATGTTGAAGCGGGCAGGCGCGATCAGCGCGGGGCGCTCGGAAAAATCCTGCACCGGCATGTCGAGCGGCTGTTCGGGCGGAACCCGCTCGAACGCGCGCGGCGGTGTCTCTGTCGCTTCCATGTCGCCCCCCAAGGCCTCGCCGCCGACAGACATGCCGCCGTTCCTCATAAGCTCGTCTCGCGCTGTGGACCCGCGCGGCTGAACCAACGAGTTTTACAGCGGTTCCTTTTTAACGCAGATCAGGCGCCGACCGGGTAATGCACATATTCCGACAAAGCGCGATCCCCGGCGCGCAATTGCACACGGATATCCGCCGAAGCGCCCCTCAGGCGCCGCAGGTCGACCACCACGCGGAACAGGCCCGGCTTGCCCAGCACGGGGTAGCCTGCCTTCTTCACCAATGTGCCGCCGCCGACATCGACCCAGATATCGGGCTTGGGATCGCTAGGCGTTTGCGCGAAGTCGAGGACGATGCGATCGTCGCCGGTCAGCGCGCCATTCTCGCTTGCCTTGCCGCGCCAGACATTGTCGATACGGGCCAGCGTGGCGCTGGCGGGCGCCTTCTGGTCGGTCCAGTCGAGTCGATAGGCGACATCGATGCGCTTGCCGGGCTGCGGTGGCACGCTCGACCGCCAATAGGCCGCGACATTGTCGGTATATTCGCTGTCGGTCGGAAATTCATACAGTCGTATTTCGCCCTGTCCGAGCGGCTTGGCGGGTGTCGCCCACAGGGTCGGGCGGCGTTCGTAGAAGACGCCGTCGTCCTGATAATGGTCGAAGTCGCGGTCGCGCTGGACGAGGCCGAAGCCTCTGGGATCGCGCTCGGCAAACCCTGCGGTGCGCGGCTGCGACGGGTTGATCAGCGGGCGGGCGTGGGCGGTGCCATTGGCCGCCGCAATCGAGAGCAGATCGGAATCGTGGACCTCGGGCCGCCAGTCCGTCGCCTTCTCGCGATGCGCCTGATCATACCAGAACATGCTGGTCATCGGCATCAGCCCCAGCTCGGGGATGGCGCGCCGGGGAAAAAGCGCGGCGGTGATGTCCTGATGCACACCGTCTTTGCCCAGGCTGCACACGAACTTGTACGCGCCTGTGATCGATTTGCCGTCGAGCAAGCCATAGACGGTGACGGTGCTGCTGCCCGTGCGCTCCAGCCAGAAATGGGTGAAGCGGGGAAACTCCTCAGCGCCAGCGATGCTGGTGTTGAC
>CAJYHD010000043.1 GCA_913773715.1 uncultured Sphingobium sp. | reverse complement strand
GCTATGTCGATCAGAGCCGCGACCATCTCGACCCAAGCAAGAATGTCTGGGAAGAAGTGTCCGACGGCCTCGACTATGTGAAAGTCAATGGTCACGACATGTCGACGCGCGCCTATGTCGGCGCCTTCAACTTCAAGGGGCAGGACCAGCAAAAGAATGTCGGCAAGCTGTCGGGCGGTGAACGCAACCGCGTCCATATCGCCAAGATGCTGAAGAAGGGCGGCAACGTCCTGCTGCTCGACGAACCGACCAACGATCTCGACGTGGAAACGCTGGCTGCGCTGGAAGAAGCGATCGAGAATTTCGCCGGTTGCGCCGTGGTCATCAGCCATGACCGCTTCTTCCTCGATCGGCTCGCAACCCACATCCTCGCCTTTGAAGGCGACAGTCATGTCGAGTGGTTCGAGGGGAATTTCGAAGCTTATGAAGAAGATAAGCGCCGCCGCCTGGGGGATGCCGCTGACCGCCCGACGCGCCTTGCCTATAAAAAGCTGACGCGCTGATCGCATTTACGGCACCATGGTTGCAGTTTTTGCAACCATGGTGCCGTTTTTCGCATTTGCACTGCTACCGCTAACACTTCATGGAGCGAGTGCCTTTCAGGCATCCTCTCCTAAAAACTTTCAGGCCGGTCTTCGCACCGGCCATTTTTTTGTCTCGGAAAGATCAGCCGGTCGGTCGAACGCTGAAACATGCGTGTCCCTCGATGGCGGCGTCTTCTAAAATGATATCGCTGACCCGGGACGAAGACGGCCCTCGCCATGCAGCTTCGACAAACGCGGCGACCTTCTCGGCCTCACCTTCGACGACAGCTTCCACCGTCCCGTCTGACAGATTGCGAGCCCAGCCAACGACGCCGATCTCATTCGCCATCGCCTCTGCCCAGGCGCGATAGCCTACGCCCTGAACACGACCTTCGATCCGCAGATGCCGTGCGATGATCACATCGACAACTCAGGCAGGCGAAAATTCGCCGCTGGCTTCATCGAGAACATGCAACTGCCCATCGGATATCGCGAAGAAAGACCCAACCAGCGCCAATTCGCCGCGATCCTCCTTTTCCTTGACCCAGTGGAAGCTCCGCAAGTTGGTCAGGCTGACCTTGACGCCTTCCTGCTCCATCGCCCGCTCCGTTTCGCGGCTGCGATCATCACCATGCTTGGCAATCACGACTTCGCGCGCCGGATCGAGCAGGCGTATCCAGTTGTGGACGAAACCGCCTTCGCCCGGCTGCGCGTCCCTCAGATCATGACTGAGCGCCGCCTTACAACCGCCGCATTTTCCATGGCCCATAACCACGACTTCCTTGACGCCCAGCACCTGCACCGCAAATTCCAAAGCCGCCGATACGCCATGATAGCCCGGCGTCGTCTCGAACGGCGGTACCATCGCTGCGACATTGCGCACGACGAAGATTTCGCCGGGACTGGTATCGAATATCTGCGACGGATCGACGCGACTGTCCGAACAGGCGATTACCATCACCTTGGGGCTTTGCCCTTCGTTCAGTTCGTCCCAGCGCTCGCGCTGCTGCGCCCATCCCGTTTCCCGAAAGCGGCGATACCCGGCAAGCATGTCTGAGAAGTCCGTCATCTTTGTAACTTTGCTCCATCAACTGGGGGCTGGCAAGAGCCGCCCCGCATCGCTATCTGAGGGCCATGAACGAGATCACCCCCATTACCGTTCCCGAAAAGCAGGAGCGTGTTCGCAAGCCTGATTGGATCCGCGTTAAGGCGCCGACGAGCAAAGGCTATAACGAAACGCGACAACTCATGCGGGAAAAGGGGCTGGCGACGGTCTGCGAGGAAGCGGCATGTCCTAACATCGGGGAATGCTGGACCAAGAAGCACGCGACCGTCATGATCCTGGGCGACGTTTGCACGCGCGCCTGCGCCTTCTGCAACGTCAAGACTGGCATGCCGCGCAGGGTCGATCCCAACGAGCCGCAGAACCTCGCGGACGCTTCGGCGGAAATGGGGCTGGAGCATATCGTCATCACCTCGGTCGATCGCGATGACCTGCCCGATGGTGGCGCGTCGCAGTTCGTCAAGGTGATCGAGGCGCTGCGCCGCACGACCCCCAAGACCACGATCGAAATCCTGACGCCGGACTTTCGCAACAAGCATGAGCGCGCGATCGAAATGATCGTCGCAGCGCGTCCCGACGTCTATAATCATAATCTGGAGACGGTTCCGCGCCTCTACCCGACCATCCGCCCCGGCGCGCGCTATTATGCTTCGCTGCGCCTGCTGGAAACGGTGAAGAAACTCGATCCGTCGATCTTCACCAAGTCGGGCATCATGCTAGGGCTTGGCGAAGAGCGGCTGGAGGTTCATCAGGTGATGGACGACATGCGCTCGGCCGACATCGACTTCCTGACGATGGGCCAATATCTGCAACCCACGCCCAATCATGCCAAGGTGATGGAGTTCGTCACGCCTGCCGCGTTCAACGCCTATGCCGCGATCGCGCGGGCCAAGGGTTTCCTCCAGGTCGCGTCCAGCCCGCTCACCCGCTCCAGCTATCATGCGGGCAAGGATTTCGCGGAAATGCGCGCGGCCCGCGAGGCGCAACTTGCCAAGGCTGCGGCGAAGGCCTGATCCTTCATGCCCAAGCATAATGAGACGCGGCATTTGCCTTATACGCCGACGCAGATGTTCGACCTTGTGTCGAACGTGTCGGCCTACCCGCAATTTCTGCCCTGGGTGACGGCGATCCGCATCCGTTCTGATAGCGAGACCGAAATGGTCGCGGACATGATCGTCGGTTTCAAGGGCGTGCGGGAGAGCTTCACCTCCCGCGTTGTGAAGGAGCGCCCTACCCATGTGCGTGTCGATTATCTTGATGGCCCCCTGAAGCATCTGCACAACGAATGGCAATTTCGCGATGACGGGCAGGGCGGTGTACTGGTTGATTTCGAGGTCGAGTTTGAGTTCAAGAATAGACTGTTCGAAATGCTGGCAGGACAGTTCTTCGACAAGGCGCTGCGCAAGATGATCGGGGCGTTCGAAACCCGTGCTGCCGAACTCTATGCGCCTTCGGGCAGCAGCAGCTCCAGCGCGCATAGCGCCGCCTGAAGCCGGACGCCTGCGCGACCGTCATTCTCGAAATGCCGCATGTCGGCCACGACCTTGTCCAGGCTGGCCCCACGCTCGGCCCGTGCGAAGACCACCGTGCCGACGGGCTTCTGTTCGCTGCCGCCGCCCGGCCCTGCGATCCCGGTAATTGCCACCGCGACATGTGCGTGGCTCTTGGTCAAAGCGCCCTGCGCCATGGCCCAGGCGGTCGCGATCGACACCGCGCCAAAGGTTTCCAGAACATCCTGTGACACCTTGAGCAACTCGGCCTTCATGTCGTTGGAATAGGTTACGAAACCCGCTTCGAAGACATCGGAGGAGCCGGCGATTTCGGTCAACGCCGCAGACACGAGGCCACCCGTGCAGCTTTCGGCAACGGCGACCGTCCGCCCGGCGCGTCGATTGGCGATGATGACCTTTTCGGCAAGTTCGACCAGACGCGCTGGCAGGATATATTCCGTCATAGCAGTCAGGATAGCGCGGGCAGCGACAGCGTGGCAACCGCCTGTGCGGCGATCCCTTCGCGCCGTCCTGCAAAGCCGAGCCGTTCCGTCGTCGTCGCCTTGACGCTCACGCGATCGAGCGACATCGCCAATATCTCCGCGATCCGCACTCGGATCGCCTCCCGATGCGGACCGATCTTGGGTGCCTCGCAGATGATGGTGAGGTCGATATGATCGATCCTGCCGTCCCGCGCCGAGACACGATCACGCGCATAGGCGAGAAAGCGATCGGACGACGCGCCGCGCCATTGCGGATCGGACGGCGGGAAATGACTGCCGATATCGCCTTCCGCCAGCGCGCCGAGCATTGCGTCCACGATCGCGTGCAAGGCGACATCCGCATCGCTATGCCCTGCAAGTCCTCTGTCATGCGGCACCAAAACGCCGCCCAGCCATAATTCTTCGTTTTCAGCCAGGCGATGCACATCATAGCCCATGCCGACCCGCACCTGCCGCGCACCTGCGAGCCGCATCTCGG
>CAJYHD010000042.1 GCA_913773715.1 uncultured Sphingobium sp. | reverse complement strand
GTAAGATCCAGGCGACCTCCTATGGTCGCAATCTGCTCGAACGCCAGTTGAGCCTGCAGAAGGCGCGGCTTGACGAGAGCCAGCGCCAACTCGTCGGTTATGCCTCGCAGCAGCAGATCATCAATCTGCCATCACAAAGCGGCGACGGTCGCACCACCTCCGAGCGATCGATCGTCGTCGACGATCTGGCAGCGCTCAACAGCGCGCTCGCGCAGGCGACCGCGGATCGCATCCAGGCCGAAGCACGCTATTCGCAGGCCGGGAAGGGAGGCTCATCGACCGAGGCGCTTCGCAATCAGGCGATCAATTCGTTGCGTCAGAAGCGTGCCGAACTGGCGGCCGACTACCAGCGGCTCATGGTTCAGTTCGAACCGGAATATCCCACCGCCAAGGCGATCCAGTCGCAGATCAATCAGCTTGATCGTTCGATTGCCCGCGAAGAAGGCCGCGTCAGCGGCTCGCAATTGGCCGATTATCGGGAGGCGCAGGAGCGTGAAAGTGCGCTTCGTCAAAAGGTCGATCAGCTCAAGGCAAGCTATCTCGACCAGCGTCGGCGCAGCATCCAGTATAATATCTACCAGCAAGAGGTCGACACCAACCGTTCACTCTACGATGGCCTCTTGCAGCGCTACAAGGAAATTGGTGTCGCCGGTGGCGTGGGCGTCAACAACGTGTCCGTGGTCGACGCCGCGGACGTACCGCAGGTCCCGTCCAGCCCACGTCTGATGCTGAACCTAGCGATCTCTTTGGTTGCTGGCTTCGCATTGGGGGCATTGATTGCGTTCGCGCTGGAGCAGATCGACGAAGCGATTGCTGATCCAGCGGAGGTGGAGCGCCGGTTGGGGCTGCCGTTGCTGGGATCGGTGCCGAAGACCGATCCTTCGGTCACGCCCCGCGACGCCCTGCTCGATCGCAAGTCCGAACTGGTCGACGCCTATCTGGCGATCCAGACCAATCTCGGGTTCACCACGGAGCACGGTGTGCCGCGCTCCTTCGCGGTCACGTCGACGCGTCCGGCGGAAGGCAAGTCGACGACGGCGCTGGCGCTGGCGACCACACTGGCGCGCGCACAACGCCGCGTCATTCTGGTGGACGGCGATATGCGCTCGCCATCGGTGCATCACCTCGGCGGGGTCGGGCATGAGCGCGGTCTCAGCAACTTCCTCGCTGGCGACGACAATATCGACACGCTGGTTTTCCCGATGACCGATCTGGGCTTCATCGCGATGTCCGCGGGCCCGATTCCGCCGAACGCTGCGGAGCTGTTGACCGGCAATCGATTGGCGTTGTTGGTCGAACGTCTGTTGGAACGGTACGATCACGTCGTGATCGACTCTCCGCCGGTTATGGGTCTGGCCGATGCACCGCTGATCGCAAGTCGTGTCGAAGGAGTCATCTATGCGGTTGAATCGCATGGTATTCGCTCCAGCATGGTCAAAACCGCCCTCCTCCGCTTGGTCAGCGCGAATGCGCGAATCATCGGTGGCGTGCTGACCAAGTTCGAGGCGCGTAAGGCCCACTATGGGTACGGGTATGAATATGGCTATGGTTACGGCCGTAATGCCAAGGACGCGTAGCTCGGGCGCTCACCGTCGCTATAGCAAGGTCACGCGCCGGACGACCGGCGAATGGGTGCTGAGGGGACTTCTTGCTTTAGGAATCCTCTTTGTCGCTCTGCAGGCGTTGACATTTTCGTTGGCGCAAATGCTGGCGACAGGAAATCCAACGCTCGCTCATCAACTCGCCCCCTACGATGGGCGTATCACCGCTCGCGTAGCGGCGGCACTGGCGAGCCCCGATGCAACGCCGAAGGATCGCCGCCGAGCTGACGTGATGGCGAAACGGGCGCTGCGGCAGGATGCGACTACTGTCGCAGCAGTGACGGTTTTAGGCCTCGATGCGCAACTGCGCAATGATACGGTACCGGCACGCAACTTGATGAAGTATGCGGAAAAATTATCGCGGCGTAATCCCCAGCTGCAACTTTGGGCGATTGAGGACGCGGTCGCGCGCAGCGACGTCGATGACGCATTACATCACTACGACGTGGCTTTGCGCGTCAATCCAACTCTCTCTGAAATACTCTTCCCCGTGTTGGCCTCGGCGGTGGGGGGCAAGGATGTTCGCGCGGCACTTGCTCGTACCTTTGCCCAAGAGCCGGCATGGGCAGAAAGCTTTATCAATTTCCTTCCTGCTAATGCCCCCGATCCCACGGCCGCCGCAACATTCCTCGGTGATTTGCGGCGGATGAGGATACCTGTCCCACAGGCGGCGCAGGCGGGAATGGTGGATACGCTGTTGGCCAAAGCGTCGGTAGGGGAAGCGTGGAATTTCTACGTGGCGACCAACCCTAGGACGGATCGGCGCCGCTCCCGCGATCCGGATTTTTCCGCCATGCGTGACACACCATCGCGGTTTGATTGGACCATCGTAAATGACGCTGCCATCAGCACGTCTATTCAAAGGGCTGGTCGGCATGGTCTCTTTGATTTTGCCGTATCGTCAGGCACTGGTGGACCGCTTCTTCGGCAGGTTCAATTTTTGCCGCCGGGGCGTTACCGCTTGGAAGGTCGCAGCAAGAATGTCGATCAGCCAGCAGCAGCATTACCTTATTGGGTGCTGACCTGTCCCGATGGACGTGAACTGGGGCGGGCCGAGGTGAAGAACTCCGCGTCAGGTGCAAGCAATTTCTTGGGCGGGTTCGAGGTGCCGTCGAATTGCCCCATGCAGACGTTGGTGTTCGTCGCCCAACCCTCAGATGCGGTAGCTGGGGTGTCAGGACAGATTGAATATGTCGCCTTGGTTCCAATACTATGAATAGCGTTATGGTTTTCTTGATACTGGCAGCTTCTATGGGGCAGATTGATCCCGATACCTCGTCGAGATCGTCACGAGCATCCAGCCAGCTTGATGATACCCCCGTGTTGCCACAACCTGTCGAACTACCCTCGACGACTGTACAGAGGGCTGACCCAACGCCTAGCCAGTTTGGTAAGAGAAAAGATCGAAGTGCCGACTCTATTATTGGAAACGGCTTGTCGCGCATCGACAGTCGTATCCAGAACCGTGTCCAGTCCAGGATCATGATGAGGATTGATCGAGACTACACCTTGCAGTTGGATACCGGGTCATCGATCAAGCAAGCTGAAGATAGAGCTACGTCTCGACGAAAGTAGCGACGGCGTACGTGTGCGTCGCCTGATTGTAGATATCAGAGCTTTCTGGCAGGGGCGGCTACCGCTAAATGGCACACGAACCTTAAGAGCTGAGGCGCACCTTAGCCGCGGTTTTGCCGGAGCTATAGCGCGGGAGGGGGGCGTCGCAGGCGATCGCGCCGCTCTTGATGATTTCGCGCAAGCGCCACAGCAAAAACGCATCGCTGGGGCTGCTGTTGGAATCCCATGCCTCTGCCATGGTGTCGCCCACAACACGGTGCCACTTTGCCCAATCAGCAGGGCAACAGGAAAGCAGAAGGCTGTCGAAGAAGTCAGGTGGGACAGCCCGGAGAACGCCGCCGTCGACAACGCGGAGGAGTGTGTCTTCGGCCATCAGCATACGCCACTTGTCACGGGGAAATTGCGCCTGCGTCCATGATACTCGTGGGGATTTATCTAGGAGAGCGGCTATCGCCTCCTGCTGAAGCTCTCCCAAACGAAGCGGTGTGTGGCCCTCCCACGCTTCTGCCAGCGGATAGTCGGCGACGATCATCTCGCAATCTGCGCCGCCGAAGTTTTCTAAATACCAGTATAGGCCTGACTGCTCCGATGCCGAATGCGGCGCTATCCATACCAGCCTGTTTGGATCGGCGGACACATTGTCTCTGAACCGATCCATGCTCTCCGCAAACCAATCCCAGCCGCCGAAATCATTGGGAACATTGTGGTCGAACCACTTCTCACGATCTGAAAAAATAGCCGATGCTACCGGCTCCCAATCAAGATCGTCTGTAACATCCACGACGCGCTCACGCCGACCCCGTGCCGCCAGAACTTGCCTCAGCGTACCGGCAGCGGAAGAGCTGAAAAGGACGTGGATCATCGCTCGATGCTCCTACTCGCGCTTGGTTTAGGTCAGGCTACTTTGGCGGCAAGCACAGGGGTTTGGCGTCCAAGCGTCCGGTACACGGTGGGTCGCGAAATGGAGAACAGCTCGGCGAGGTCACTGATCGAGTAGTCGTCGGTGTCGTACATGCGGCGAAGCTCCTTTTGCTGCCGATCGGAGAGCTTGGGCTTTTTTCCGCGCAGCTTCCCCTTGGCCCGTGCGACCGCCATGCCCTCGCGGGTGCGCAGCTTGATGAGGTCGGCTTCGAACTCGGCAAAGGTGGCGAGGATATTGAAGAACAGTTTCCCCATCGGATCGGCCGGGTCGTGGACGCTGGCCCCGAGCTGGAGCTTCACGCCACGGGCGGCAAGGCCGTCGCCGATCGCGCGCGCGTCCGGAACTGATCGCGCGAGCCGGTCGAGCTTCGGCACTACCAGCGTGTCGCCGCTGCGTACCGCTGCGAGCGCCTGGTCGAGGCCGGGCCGATCCCGGTTCGTGCCGGTGAAACCCTTGTCGGTGTAGATGCGATCGGCCGCCACCCCGAGCTTGAGCAGCGCCTCATGCTGGGCGGCAAGGTCCTGTTTGTCGGTCGAGCAGCGGGCATAGCCGATCAGTGTGTGCGTCATAGGTCGGAGTGTAATGTAGAAGGCCCCGTCACTGCAAAACATATGGTACTATCTATGTGAGACTCGGTAACCGGCTGTTTTCCGTGGGTCGCATGGTCGGCCGGAGCGGGTCCGCTGAACGATCCTCTATCGGACAGGAGCAATCACCATGCCGGAGATCGAAAGCGCCGAAGTTGCGAAGCGCATGGCCCTGTTGCGACCCCATCTGATCGATGGCGTGCCGCTGGCGAGGGTTGCGACCGATGCCGGCATCCCGATCCGCACCACCCGGCGCTGGATTGCCCGCTACCGCGCCGATGGTCCCGCCGGGCTCGCGCGTCCCCGACGACCGGAAGCAGGCAAGCGCACTTTTCCGAAAGAGCTGGTGGAGCTGATCGAAGGCATGGCGCTCCCCAAGCTGCCGCCATCGATCGCAACCATTCATTAACGCATCACCGGCTTGGCTTGTGAGCGGGGATGGCGAGCACCACCCTACGGCAGCGTGCGCAGCATCGTGGGCGGGATCGATCCGGCAATGGCGACCTTAGCGCACGAGGGCGCAGCCACCTTCCGCGACAATTACGAGCTGGTGCATCGCCATCGGGCTGTCCGGCCGAACGCGACATGGCAGGCTGACCATACGCAGCTCGACATCCTGATCCTCGACGCTGGCGGCACGGAGGCGCGGCCATGGCTGACGACCGTGGTGGACGACCACTCGCGGGCGGTCGCTGGCTACATGGTGATGCTGGGCGCGCCGTCCGCGCTCAACACTTCGCTCGCGCTGCGACAGGCGATCTGGCGCAAAGCCGATCCGGCATGGCCGGCGTGCGGCATCCCCGATGTGCTGCACGTCGATCACGGATCGGACTTCACCAGCCTCCACATTGAACAGGCGGCGGCTGACCTGCGCGTCCGCCTGATTTACTCGGGCATCGCCCGTCCGCAGGGGCGCGGCAAGATCGAGCGGCTGTTCCGCACTATTAGAGCGGTTTCCGACCAGGTTGAACCGCCGTCATCGCCCTGCGGGCGACCGCTTCGCGGCGGGGCGCTTTCGATCCGCCGCAGCGTTGCTTGTCGGTCACGATGCTTCAGCATCGCTCCCTCCGC
>CAJYHD010000041.1 GCA_913773715.1 uncultured Sphingobium sp. | reverse complement strand
GTCGCGCAGGTCGCCCAGCTGGACGATGAGGCCGCGTTCCGTCTCGCCGACCTCGAGAACCGCGCCCGCGCCGACGTCTCCGATCTGGAGCGGGCACGCAATTATCTGGCCGCACTCCAGACCCATTATGGCAACCACCAGACCCGCATGGCCGAGCGGCTGAAGCTGTCCAAGGGCTGGCTGTCCAAGATGCTGAAGGTCGCGGCGCTGCCCGACGCGGTCATCGCCGCCTTCGCCTCGCCCTATGAGGTGCAGCTGAAGCCCGGCTATGCGCTGGCCCAGGCCATGCAGGACGAGAACGAGGTGCGGGTCATCACCCGCGTCGCTGCCCATATCGCAGATGAACAGGCTCAGCGGCGCGAAGCGGGCCAGCCCACCATTCCGCCGACCGATGTGCTGCGCCGATTGCTGGGCGCGTCGAAGGCGGTGGAGGAAGGCCGGGCGCCTGAATCCTATCGCTACATGACCGGTCATGGCCGCGAAGTACTGTCAATTCAGTCAATCAACCGCCACGGGGTGACCGTGCGCCTTCATGCCCATCCGAATGCCGAGGTCGAAGAGGCCGTCAACGCCTTGCGCGACATGTTGGCGCATCTCGAGGCGACGGGGCAGGGGTTGAAGCGCTAAGTGTTTCCCCGGGGAAACATGAGGGCGGGAGGAGTGCATGGTCCTCCTTGCCGGAGCATGAAATTGACCGATGTTTCCTTGGAGAAACATCGGTCAACCGGCGCGAATCTGCCGCCACTCATGAGTTTTCTGAATCACCACGATTTTCCGCTTTCGTCTCGCCTGCAACCGATTCAGGATGGGGTCATGCCGATCGCGCGCGAACACCGCTGGCTCTATCCGATCGACTGGCGTGAATTGTCGGCGCTGATCCGCTTCGGTCGCGCCAAGGGGCGGTGCGAGCATTGTGGGCGGCCGCATGGTCACGCCGTTATGCATCTGGGCGACGGCCGCTGGTGGGACGACGGACGCAGACGGTGGCGTGACGCAAAGGGGCGAAAGGTGAGGGGGCTGGCCAGCCCGACCGCGATGCTTGCCGGGCAGCCAGGTCTTGCGGGAATCGCACCGCCCTTACCGTTCCGCGTAACGCGCGTGCTGCTGGCCAGCGCCCATCTCAATCACAATCCCGGCGACAACCGGCCACGTAATTTGGCGGCGCTGTGCCAAGCCTGTCACATGCGCCACGACGCGCGCGAGCATCGCCGTCGTCGCCTGTGCAATCACTTTCGGGCCAGCGCCATCGGCGACCTGTTCGCCTGATCGAGCGTGCAGCCAAGGCCATTGGGTATAGTGCGTACGACCTGCGGCTAACCCCAATTTCGCCACCCTGCGAAGAGTTGTGTCGCTGTCGACGAATTCATACTCGAAAGCACGAACTCAAACGCGGTTTGGCCGCTATTCCCAGCGGTAGCCCCGGGTCCCCTCCCCAAAGTTCGTGCTTTCGAGTATGAAATCCAACATGACGCGAACCACCACGCCCGCCCGTAAAAAAGACGCCATTTCCGCCCGCTCGGGCGGTCGGCCGCAGGGCGACCTGTTCTACCTCGACAGCCCACTCACCAGCGAGATCCGCGGCGAACGGTCGCTGATGGCCTTTCCCTTCTTCGCGCTCAGCAAGACCGCCTGGATGAAGCCGCTGACCTATTCCCACGCCAATGTTGCGATCGAGGTCCGGCCCTCGGCCAAGGGGGTGGCGACCATCTATGACAAGGAGATTGTCCTTTATATCGCCAGCCTGATGGCGGCCAAGATCGAACGCGGCGAGGAGGTGGGGCAGGACTTCATCTTCACCGCGCATGACCTGTTCTCGGTCACCGGCTCGAACCATTCGGCGCGCTCGTACCAGCGGCTGTCCGAGGCGCTGGAGCGGCTGCAGGGTACGCAGATCAAGACCAATATCGAGGCGGGCGGGGAAGGGGAGGAGGGCTTCTTCTCGTGGCTGTCCGAGGCGCGGTTGCACTATTCCAAGACGCGCACCGGCGAGCGCCGCCTGAAGGCGGTGAAGGTGCGTCTGTGCGACTGGCTGCACCGCGCGATCCTGCGCGACAAGCAGGTGTTGGCCTATGCCGCGGCCTATTTCCAGTTGGGGCCGGTCGAGCGGCGCATCTACGAGGTGGCCTGCGCCACCGCCGAGGACGGGCGGCTGGAGATCGACCTGGCGACCTTCCGGCTGCAAGTCGGATATCAGAACCCGCTCGCCAATTTTCGTGCCGCGATGAAGGCGATCGCGCAGGCCGATGCCATCCCCGACTTCCAAGTCGCGATCATCGAGGATGCCGAGTCCGAACCGACCGAGGGCCGGGGGAGGGGCCGCCGCGCGCCGTCCGCGCGGGTGATCGTCACGGCCCGTCCCAGGGCGCTGGAGGACTTGGCGGAAGCGGACGCGAATCACGTCGATCCGTGATTCGCGGACCGACGATCAATTCATACTCGATAGCACGAACTATCCATCTGAATTGATACTTGATAGCACGAATGATGTTGCCGATTTCGAGCGTTATCTAGCAGTTTTTTTGATTTCCTACTCGAAAGCACGAATCGTGACTGCTTTCTTTGTTGGAAATTACCTGCAAGGTTGCCCCCTATCGCGGGTCGCAGATCTGCGAAGGCAGCATATGGGAGCGGTCGTGACCACATAAAGGAAAGCCCGGCACGAAGGCCAGGCATCCCAGGTATTACAGGAGCGACGTCGCCAAACGTCGATCCGGGGTCTCACTAGCCCTCTCCTGATACGCCTGTCGCCCCTGCGGTTCAAGGATGCGCGCTTCGCGCCACGTTCTTTCTTTGTCTTTTTTGGTCCGGCCCCGGATATAAGGGGAAGGAAGATGACGGCGTTCACCTTTGGTGAAGCGACGACGCGCGTGCTTGCGCAAGTGGCGAGCGGGCAGGGGGGGCGACGCTCCCGCTCGTCCGTGCGGCGCGACAGTATCGAGGCGGGGACGTTCGAAGACGCCTTCTTCGCCAAGCCCGCCAAGGGCGAGTGCGACCGGCTGATCCGCATGGCGCGCGTGGCGCTCGACACCGGACGTCGGATCAAGCGCGAAGCGCGGGGGCAGGGCAGGGACCTGACCGGTGCCGAACATCTGTTGGCCAGCCTGACCGCAGGTGCGGTGCGCGTTTATGAGGAACTCTGCACGCTTGCCCGACTGAACGGTGGCAAGGTTTATCCCAGCTACGACCGGCTGGCCTCGGCCACTGCGCTCGGCCGCGCCACCGTCGCGCGTGCGATCCAGATTTTGGAGGACGCCGGTTTTCTCGTCCGCCAACGCCGCTTCCGCCGGATCGAAGGAGAAGGGCCGGGGCCGCGCTTCGAGCAGACGTCGAATGCTTATCGGGTGGTTGCGCCCAAGCGGCTGCTGTCCCTGCTCCCCCGCTGGCTTCGCCCCGCGCCGGCACCCAACGATACGGTCCAGCACGTGGCCGACGAGGCTGAGGAACAAAAGCGGCTGAAAGGTCAGTTGTCATGCTGTGAACTGGCGCAGATCACCGTGGGCGGTTCGCTCGGCCGGATGTTGGCACGGCTTGGTGCAGTGATTGATCAAATGACGCATTCACGCGAGTCTCACCCCGATCCTGAATCTCTTCCCATTTTATCTTAGAGCCCGCCTCATAATTCGAGCTTAGCGATGCGTTGGATCATTCGCCTGATGGATGCAATTGAGGTGGTCCCGCCTTCCTGAACAGTTTAGCGTGTGGGCTAAGCTATACCCCGGTTGGTTTACGCCGCCATTCTGTTGAACGGCATGTCCGTATACCTCGTCCGGCGTTCGGCCGGCGAGGCAGGAGTGAGGCTGCTACCCGTTGTAATAGCTGACTCACCGGCCGAGCCCGGTTCGCAATTGGGAGCCGGGCCCGAATGCGTTCGGATAGACGCATTCGTACTTCATCGACCGCCAAAGCTGCTCGATAAAGACGTTGTCCATCCAGCGGCCGCGTCCGTCCATGCTGATCCGCACCTCGGCCTCGCGCAACACGTTGGTGAAGTCGGTGCTGGTGAACTGGCTGCGGCGAGCCGGAGCTATTGGGGCTACGACACGAAAGTGTGATCTGCGTACGCCAAGCGTGAACGATAGGCGAACACGTGGCCGCGTCATGCAGCGAGCAACGATGCGGGTGTGCGTAGCGGCCTGAGCTGGCCGACCGGAGGGCGGTCGTCGGTGTTCCAGCGGTAGTCGCCGGTGAGCGAGATATGTTCCCACCCGAGCGGTGCGATGTGGCGGGCAGTTTCGGGAGGCACGGCCATGCCGGCGATGGCCTGTTCGAGGTAGCGGGTGTTCCACAGGATGATGGCGGCTACGAGCAGGTTGAGGCCGGAGGCGCGGTAGGTCTGGTTTTCGAACCGGCGGTCCCGCAGTTCGCCGAGCTGATTGAAGAACAGCGCTCGGGCGAGCGCGTTGCGCGCCTCTCCCTTGTTGAGTCCGGCCTGGGCACGCCGGCGCAGGTCGATGTCGCGCAACCAGTCGAGCATGAAAATCGAGCGTTCGATCCGCCCGACCTCACGCAATGCCAGCGCAAGGCCGTTCTGACGTGGATAGGCGGACAACCGGCGCAGCATGGCGGAGGCGGTGACGGTGCCGCTGCGGATCGAGGTGACGAGGCGGAGCAGTTCGTCCCAATGGTCAGCGACGTGGCCGACCGCGACCGGATCGCCGGTCAGTCCGACGAGCAGCGCCCCGGCATCCTGCTGCGGCAGCAGATGCAGGCGTCGTTCCTTCAGATCCCGCAAACGCGGCGCGAAGCGGTAGCCGAAGAACGGCATGAGGCCAAATACATGGTCGGAGGCCCCGCCGGTATCGGTGTAATGCTCTTCGATCGACAGACCGGTGGCATGGTAGAGCAGCCCGTCGAGGACATAGGGCGCCTTGCCCGCTGTCGCCGCGATCACCCTGCTCGCAAACGGGTCATATTGATCCGAGATGTGGGTGTAGAAGCTGACGCCGGGTTCGTTGCCGTTACGCGCGTTGATGTCACCGATCGCAGCCCCGCGCCCACCGGCGTGAAAGAGCTGGCCATCGCTCGACGACGTGGTGCCGTCGCCCCACAGGCTGCTTAGCGGCAGGGCGCGATGCGCGTCGATCAGTCGCGCCAGCGCTGCGCCATAGGCGCTCTCGCTGACGTGCCAGTCATGCAGATGTGCGAGCTGGCGCAGGGTGGCCGCCTGGCAGGTATCCGCCATGCGCGTCAGGCCGAGATTGATGCCGTCCGCCAGGATCACGGTGAGAAGCGCGTTACGATCATCGGCCGGTCGACCGGAGCGGCGATGCGTGAAGCATTCGGAAAAGCCGGTCCAGCCATCGACCTCCAGCAACAGATCGGTGATCTTCACGCGCGGCAGGCGGTCGTAGACCATGCGCCGCACGTCCTCTGTACTGGGCGGGGTTACGGCCTTGAGCGGCGAGATGACGAGCCCGCCGGCGTCGAGCCGTACCTGGGGCAGTTCCCCCTGCCGGGCGAGCGCCGTGACTTGTTCGATCGCGGTATCGAGGCGGGCACGGCGACCGGCAATGAAGGTATCGAAGTCGGTGTCGATCGCCAACGGCAACGGCCCGCGCTCGCGTAGCGCCGCAAAGGTGGCGGGCGGCAGGAGGTAGCTGTCGAAAGCACGATACTGGCGACTTTCCTCTACCCATATGTCGCCGGCACGCAGCCGATCGCGCAACTGGGTGAGAGCGCACAGTTCATAGGCTGCGCGGACGACCTGCCCGTCGCGCAGCACGAAAGGCCGCCACGATGGCGGCACGAAGCGAAGCGGTGGATTGTCGGGCAAGCGTCGCCTGCCGGTCCGATAAACCTCACCGACAATCCGGACCGCATCGAGCAGCCCCTGGACCGGGCCGGCACCCCGGAAGGTGGAGGCGCCCAGGAACGGCCCGATCACCGCACGCAGCGAGCGATGCCGGTCGATCAGCTCGGCAGTACGATCGGTCGTCTCCGGCGCGACCAGTATCTCCGCTTCCCCGACCGCCGTTCCCAGTTTCTCCCAGTCGATCGCCATCGCGGCAAGCGAGTCCAAGCCTTGCGCCCGTGCATCGATCAGCAGGCGGCAGGAGCCGGTGAGCAGGCGCAACTGCGCCTGGAGCGCGCGGGCTGGACTCGCTCGCCGCGATGGCGATCGATTGGGAAAAACTGAGGGCGGCGGTCGGGGAAGCGGAAATCCT
>CAJYHD010000040.1 GCA_913773715.1 uncultured Sphingobium sp. | reverse complement strand
GCAGTGATGACCATGCTGCTGTCGCAATCGACGATCCGGCCGCAGAGCGCCTCGGGCGAGAAGCCGCCGAACACGACGCTGTGCACCGCGCCGATCCGCGCGCATGCGAGCAGGGCGAAGGCCGCCTCCGGGATCATCGGCATATAGATGGTGATGCGGTCGCCCTTCTTCGCGCCGTTCGCCTTGAGCACATTGGCGAAGCGGCAGACTTCCTCATGCAACTGGCGATAGGTGTAGCGGCGGGTTTCCGCATCGGGGGAATCGGCTTCCCAGATGATCGCGGTGACATCGCCGCGCTCGGCAAGGTGGCGATCGATGCAGTTGGCGCTGACGTTCAGTGTACCGTCGGCGAACCATTTGACGCCGAAGTCGGCTTCATCGAAGCTGCTCTCGTCCGCCTTGGTCGGAAAGTCGATCCAGTCGAGCCGCTTCGCCCGCTCCAGCCAATAGGCGTCCGGGTCGTCGATCGAGCGGGCGTAATCGGCGTCGCGTGCCGCCCGGTCCATCAAGGCTCCCTTGGCCCAATCGTCGGGAACGGGGAACAGATCGTTGGGCATCAGGCATCCTTTCCTTGGGCGAAGCGCGTCGCGGGCTTCTTCTATCGTCGGGAAACACGGATCGGAAGGGGCGAGAGGATCAAGATGTTCCGTGTTTTATCGTTTCCGGCCTAAGAGGCGAGCAGTGCAATTTGGCGCTTCCTTCTGGTGGCTGGCGAGCCTAACAGGAAAGGCCTGATGTGGCTGCTTTATCAATTTCCCCTCTGCCCCTTTTCCCGCAAGGTTCGCCTGCTGCTGGGTGAAAAGGGGATCGGTTACGAACTGCTGCGTGAATCGCCGTGGGAGGGACGGGACGAGTTTCTCGACCTCAATCCGGCGGGCATGACGCCGGTGATGGTCGATCCCGACAAGGGGCTGACGCTGCTCGACAGCCAGGCGATATGCGAATATTTCGAGGAGACGGTGGACAAGTTCCCGCTGATTTCCGGGACGGCGGCTGGCCGGGCGGAAGTGCGGCGGCTGACGGCCTTTTTCGACCAGAATTTTTTCGGAGACGTCGTCGGGCCTCTGCTGCACGAGCGGATGAAGAAGCGGCTGGTGGAGCGGGCCGCGCCTGACGCGAAGATGCTGCGGGAAGCGATGAAGCGCGCCAATGTCCATATGGATTATATGGATTATCTGCTCGATCATCGCGCCTGGATGGCGGGCGGGACGCTGAGCCTGGCAGACATCACGGCAGCGGCGCATCTGTCGGTCGCCGACTATCTGGGCGGCATTGACTGGGCTGGGCATGAGACGGTGAGGCGCTGGTATGCGGGTTTCAAGTCGCGGCCCTCATTCCGGCCCCTTTTATCCGAGCGGATGGAAGTGATCACGCCTCCACCCCATTACGAGAAGCCGGACTTCTAACGGCTTTCATGGCGGTCTGCAAATAGCGGCACATGCTCCGCTTCCGGTGCTCACGTGCTTTAAGCACGCTGCGCGCCGGTTCTCGCAATCCACTATTTTCGCCTCGCCCTGAACCGCGTCAACTTCAGTCCGCATCCGCCGCGAGATAGACGCGGTTGCGGCCATGTTCCTTGGCGAGATAGAGCGCGCGGTCGGCGGCCTTGAGCGCGGCGCGGGGGTCTTCATAGGCGAAGACGTTGGCGACCCCCGCCGAGAAGCTGACCCGCTCCATCCGCTCGCCATTGGTGCGGTTGACGAGGCTGCGCTGGGACAGGTCTTCGCGGACGCCATCCACCGCTTCGCACGTTTCCGCCGCCGTCTTGCCGCGGAAGAGCATCACGAATTCCTCGCCGCCGTGACGCGCGACATGGCAGCGATCGTTGGAAATCTTTTGCAGTAGCCCGGCGACGAACTTCAGCACGCGGTCGCCCGTCTCATGGCCATGGGTGTCGTTGATGACCTTGAAATGGTCGATGTCGCAGAAGGCCACCGAAAGGTGTTCGCTATTGTCGATCGCCAGTTGCAGTTCCTCGCGCAGCACCGCTTCGAAAGCGCGGCGGTTGGGCAGGCCGGTCAGATGGTCATGCTCGGCGGCGCGGCGCGCGTTCTGGAGGCTGGACTTGAGCGCCAGCGTTTCCTTCTGGTTCTCGCGCAGCTGGGTTTCGACCTGACGGCTTTTTTCCACCATCGACCGGGTCAGGCTGACGAGGCGGGCGAGGATCGGTTCGGCTTCCTGACCGTCAGCCAGACCCTTCGCCTCTTCCTGGATCGCCGCGCCGTAATCTTTCGCCGAACTGCGCGATTCATGCATCAGGCCGGTGACCTGATCCAGATTTTCCTCGACTTTGTCGAGCATCGAAGCGAGCGATTCGGCCGTGACTTCATCGGCGCGCTGTTGCGCCATGACCGCCTCGATCCAGCTGTTGGTGATCTTGCCGCGCTCCATCAGCACGGCGCGGATCGCCTTTTCGACGCCGATATTGGCGCCGGTCAGATAGTCGAGCGCGACACTGAAGTTGACAGGTGTGAGGTCGAGGTCATGCGCGAACAGGAAGTCGCCGATTTCCTGATAGAGCTGGCGACGGCGCGAAATTTCGCGGCTGGACGCGGATCCGGCGCGGGCGCGCTGGGGCGGCTCGTCGGGAGCATCCTCCTCGGCTTTGCCGGAAAGGCCCCTGGCCCAGCGTGCCAAGCGGTCGGTCAGCCCATGTTGCGGGCTTGCGGATGGTGATGTTGCCCCAGTCATGACCGGTATAACGGCAGCGGCGCGACAGGGTTAAGGGCAGGACAAACATATTTGTCACGTGCCCGTATCGATCAGATGTCTGCGGCTACCAGCCAGTCACGGAAGATGCGGACGGCGCGCGATTGAAGAGCGCGCGGGCGGCAGACGAAGAAGTAGCGATAGGGGCTTTTCACTTCCAGCGGGAAGAGGCGTACCAGGCGTGGATCGCCCGCCTGGTTGAAATGCCCGGCATGCATGAAGGCTACGCCGAGGCCCTGTGCCGCCGCTTCCAGCATCAACTGGCCCGAATCATAATTGTCGGTGGCGAGCGGTTGAAGGTCGGGAAGACCGGCGACTTCCTTCCATGCGTCGAACGCCTGCGGCATGTCGCGATGGAGGAGAACGGTTTGTTGTGCGAGTTCAGCGGGCGCGGTAAGCGGGTGCGGGCCTTCCAGCAGAGAGCGCGCGCCGATCGCATAGACTTCCTCATGATCGAGTTCATGCGCGTAGAGGGCTGGATCGATGTCCTTCGCCAGCACGATCGCGGCATCCAGCCCTTCGCCAAGACGCGCGACGGCATGCGGGGTCGTTTCGATGTCGATATGAAGCTGTGGATGCTGGGTACGCAGCGCGCCAAGATGCGGGAAAAGGCGCTGGCTCGCGAACAGCGGCAATACCGCAAGACGCAGGCGCAGCTGGTTGCCGCCGCTCTGGATATTTTCCAGCGCCTGGTTGAGCGAGTCGAGCGCAGGCGCGATGTCGTCCAGCAGCCGCTGACCTTCCGCGTTGATTTCCAGCGCCTGATGCTTGCGGTCGAACAGCGGGCGACCGATGAAGCGTTCGAGCGCCTGAACGCGGCGACTCAGGGCCGGTGTCGATAGCGCAAGCTCTTCCGCAGCCGCCTTGACCGAGCCGAGGCGGGCGACCTGAACAAAGGCCTCCAGGGCCGTAAGGGGCGGCAATCTGCGCATAATCTATGTCAATATCTCAGGCCGACCGCTGCGCCGCGTCATTTTCCTTGTCGAGCGTCGCGCCAACCATGTTCAAGCATCCTCTCCCTAAAGAGCAGGAAATTCCGATAAATGGCAAGATGCAATCTTTGCAACCGCCAATTTCCTTTCGCACTTGCGAAGGAATGCGCTGCGGCGCATAAGGATCGGGCCTTTCAGGCATCCTCTCCTAAGACTTACGGGCCGGTTTCATCGCCGGCCCTTTTTTTGTCCCATCTCACCCGAAGGCGCGCCCCCTTTCACAGCCGAGCGGCGTTTCCTATGTTCGTGACCGAAACGAATTTGAGGATGCGGTAGTGGCCGATCAGGAAGAGACGGGACGCAAGATACAGGTTGCGAACGCGCGGCCGGAGGATGCAGGGCGGGGGCTGGCGCGGTTGCCGCTGACGGTCATGGCCGAGTTGTTGCTGGCCGAGGGCGATGTCGTGGAGATCGTCGGCAAGCGATCGACGCCCGCCCGTGTCGTGCGCCCTTACAAGGAAGACGAAGGGCTGGACGTGCTGCGGCTCGACGGTTTGCAGCGCGCCAATGCCGGGGTCGGGTCGGGCGACTTCGTTCGCATCGCCAAGATCGAGCCACGCGTCGCCCAGCGTGTGGTGTTCGCACCCGCACAAAACAACCTGCGGCTCCAGGGCAATCCCGATGCGTTGAAGCGGGTCTTCTTCCAGCGTCCGCTGACTTCGGGAGATGTGGTAGCAACCGCCGGGCAACAACAGGTGCCGCCCGGCGACATGCCGCCGCAGCTCCGCCAGATGCTGGCCGCACCGGCCTATGCCTTGCAGGAAATCCGGCTCGTCGTCGTATCGACCACGCCCAAGGGCATTGTGCATATCGACGAAGATACCGAGGTCGAACTGCGCGCCGAATATGAGGAGCCGCGCGAATCGCGCCGTGCCGACGTCACCTATGACGACATCGGCGGCATGGCGGAGACGATCGACCAGTTGCGCGAGATGGTCGAGCTGCCGTTGCGCTATCCCGAACTGTT
>CAJYHD010000039.1 GCA_913773715.1 uncultured Sphingobium sp. | reverse complement strand
CAAGCTGGGCCGTCATCGCCACCGACGACAAGGCCTTCGACCAGCGGATGCTTCAAGGCATGGCCAAGCGGATCGGCGCCAAGGTGACGAATGTAGCAGCCAGCCATGCGGTCTTCTTCACTCAGCCCAGGGTCGTCGCGAACGTGATCGACGAGGCCGCCCGCAATTCGGGACAGCCTGCGCGCTAAGCGTCCAACTTCGCGGGCCATCCGGTCCGCCTCCCCAAATAAGGTCAGAACAATGAACAATCCAACCTCCGGCGCCGCCGGGGCAACCCCTTCGCGCGCCGGTCAAAGTCAGGCGCGCGATCTGGCCGAACTGAAATCGGCCTATGACTTCATCATCTGCGGCGCTGGAGCGTCGGGATCGGTCATTGCGCGTCGTCTTTCGGACAATCCTAATGTTTCTGTTTTGCTGATCGAGGCGGGAGGCGGCGACGAGGACGAGGCGGTGCTGAACCCCGCGCTTTGGCCGACCAACCTCGGCAGCAGCCGGGACTGGGGTTTCCAGGCGGAGCCCAATCCCCATCTGGGCGGTCGCGCACTACCCATGTCGATGGGCCGGGGACTGGGCGGCGGCTCCAGCATCAACGTCATGGTGTGGGCGCGGGGACATCGCGCCGACTGGGATCATTTCACGGTTGAGGCCGGTGATGCCGCCTGGGGTTATGATGCGGTGCTCGACATCTATCGCCGGATAGAGAACTGGCAGGGGGCGCCTGATACCGCCTATCGTGGCACATCGGGGCCGGTCTGGGTGCAGCCCGCGCGCGAACCCAGTCCAATCGCCGGCGCTCTGCTAGACGCGGCAGAGGCGCATGGCATTCCGCGCTATGCCAATCCCAATGGCCGCATGATGGAGACGCCGGGCGGCGTCGCCTTCGCCGACATGCTGGTGCGCGACGGACGGCGTCATTCGCTCTACCGCGCCTATATCCATCCTGTCTCGCATCGGCCTAACCTTACCATAGTGACAGAGACGCTGGTGCGCCGCGTTCTGATGGAAGGCAAGGAAGCCGTCGGGGTGGAGATCGAGCGCAATGGCGTCATTATGTCGGTTAAGGCAGGGTATGAGGTTATCCTGTCGACGGGGGCCATCAACACGCCCAAGCTGCTGATGCTGTCGGGCATTGGCGACTCAGCGCAACTCGCCGATCATGGCATCCCGCTGGTGCAGCATCTGCCGGGCGTCGGCCAAGGCTTACAGGATCATGTCTCATTCGGCTGCACCTGGGAATATCGCGAGCCGATCGCGCCCCGCCTGAGCGGGAGCGAGGCGACGCTTTACTGGAAGAGTCGCCCGGAGTTGCAGGCGCCCGATCTGCTCTTTTGCCAGGTCGAGTTTCCGGTTCCGAGCGAGCGGACCGCAACTCTCGGCGTGCCCGAGCATGGCTGGACCATGTTCGCAGGCCTTGCCCAGCCGCACAGTCGCGGCGAAGTCCGTTTGCGGTCGGCGGGCCCGCAAGTCGCGCCGCTGGTGAATCCTAATATGCTGTCGGACCCTCGCGACTTGGAAGCTGCGCGCGCGTGCGTCAAAATCTGTCGTGAGATTGGCAACCACGCTGCCTTCGCGCCTTATGTTGTGAGAGAAGCAATCCCGGGAGCCGGAAAGCCGATCACCGACCAATTCCTGCGCGATGCTGCCGTCACCTATTGGCACCAATGCAGCACTGCGCGGATGGGCGCCGATGATATGTCGGTCGTGAATGGAAGCCTCGCGGTTCATGGCGTCGAGAGGTTGCGGGTCGCTGACGGATCCATCCTGCCGAGGGTAACCACGGGCAATACGCAGGCGCCTTGCGCGGTCGTCGGGGAGCGGGCGGCGGAGATCGTGCGTCAGCGGTACTCGCTCTAGTGACGCCACGAGCCCCAGAACGGTTAATGAACGTCCTGGGGCTGCCGGGAACCGAGCGGCGAGTCAGACGGTACTGATGGTCCCGCCATCGATAACGAACTCGGCGCCGTGGATCGCAGCGGCGCGGTCGGCGGCGAGATAGGCGATCAGGTCGGCCACCTCGTCCGGCTCGGCCCCGCGCCCGATCGAAATCCCGCCCAGGGCGTGGAGCACAGACTGTCGCGCGTCCTCGGTTGTCCCGCCTCTGGCTGCACGAAGCGTTTCGAGGAAGTCGCCTGCGGCCTCTGTCATAATCCACCCCGGCGAGACGGCGTTGACCCGCACGCCCTTGTGCCCGAGCTCCTTCGAGATCGACTTGCTGTACGTCCTCAAAGCCGCCTTGGCTGCGGCATAGGCAGTCGTAGATTCAGGCAGCGGCAGGACGGACTGGATCGACGTCACATGGACCACGGCGCCCCGGCCCCGTTCGATCATTTGCGGGATCAGCAGACGGTCGAGCCGCACCGTCGCCAGCAGATTCAGATTAAGCGCGGCAAACCAATCATCATCGGTCAGCGCGACAAAGCCGCCGGCGGGCGCATGCGAGCCGCCCACGACATGGGCAAGGATGTCGATCCCGCCCAGCCGCTCGATCGCCGCCGCGGCCAGCGCTTCGCTGCCATCCGCCGTTGTCAGGTCCGCCTGCACATAGTCGACGCCCGCAAGGGGATCCTTAATCGCGCGGGCGGCGGTGATGACGCGCGCCCCGCTGGCGAGGAAGCGCTCGACCGTGGCGCGGCCCAGCCCCTTGGTTCCGCCGCTGACCAGGACGCGCTTGCCAGCGAACTCGGTTGGATCGACCTTGATGCTCATACCGTGGTCTCCAGCATCTTGATGGCCCCGTCGCTCAGCGTGAAGCGATAGGTGAAGCGAAGCGGGCTGCCAGGAAAATCCCCATGGGCGGGGCCTTCAAGGATGATGTCACGACCTTCTCCCCGAATGGTGTCGGGCTCGAAGATCGCCTTGACGGGCATCACTTCTTCCTCGAACAGCTGGCGGATCGCCGCCTGTCCCTCAAAGCGCTTGCCATTGTCGATGAAGACGGCGTCAGGCAGGAAGGGCGCCATCATGGCGTCCAGATCAAGGTGCGCGTTCGCCGCTACAAAGTCGGCGATCGGCTTGGGAAGGTTAATGGGCATGGTCATCTCCTCAACAGTGATGAGGTCCATTTAGCGATGGACTTCTTGCCTGATAATCGTGACAAATCGGCATGAGGTGTCACGATTATCAGGCAAGAAGTCCATCGCTAAATGGACCTCATCACTGTTGAGGAGATGACCATGCCCATTAACCTTCCCAAGCCGATCGCCGACTTTGTAGCGGCGAACGCGCACCTTGATCT
>CAJYHD010000038.1 GCA_913773715.1 uncultured Sphingobium sp. | reverse complement strand
TCAAGGAACTGATCCTCGGCGTCGACCGTCACGAGGCGCACGCCGGTGGCGGCCACGTAATCCTCCTGGACACGTTGACGCTCGCCCGTGCGCAGCAGCCCGTGGTCGACAGGGCTGCCAGGAGGAGGCGCATCTGTTTCGAGGGTTGCCTGTTCCGTGCCATAGCGAATGACAACATATGTAGATTTAAGAGTCAACGGGATTTGTCTGTTGCTTGTGCGAGGCCGCCAGAGTTCGGGATGCTGGCGGAGCGCGGGGTTCCGCATGGGCGGCTACCCTGAAGCTGAACGAATGTCGCATATCAAGACGCGTGCGAGAGGCTGCGGATGACCATTTGTGGGTCATTGGGGCGGGGATGGGCGGCTTCCGCCCGGGGCGGATGTCTCCAGAAAAACACCGCTGCACCCGCTGCATGATACCATTGTCATTTGCCTCGCAATGCTGACGGCTTATCTTCGTGCGGTCGAGCGCCGCGTATATCGACCTCGATCATGCGGCTATGAGGAAAGTGACCGATGCGAAAGTCCTCCTGCGCAGCCATGGTTCTGATCCTAATGCTTGCTGCATCTGCAAACGCGGCGACGATAACGCTCAAAGCTGGTGATTATGGGGCGGCCGGAGTCGCATGCGACAAGCAGCCCAATGCCACGACGATGAGCTTTGATGGACGAAGCTTCTCCTATGCGCATGCCAGCAAATGCACGGATAGGGTCACGAAGAAGCAAGCTGGCGTCATGACGGTTGTTGAAACCTGTCGCGCAGCTGGCGATGGCAGCCCAACTCATCCAGATACGCAGACTTTCCATTTGCGTCAGAATGGCAGTGACAGGTTCACGCTGATTAAGGCCCGGTCGGCGATGACCTTCCGAAGGTGTGGGCCGCTCGGCTATTTTAACAAGCATTGAGGGACACATCGTATAGCGGAGGGCCCCTCTGCCCCACCCAAGCTTTTCGAGCACCGACGGGCAGCCCCGTGCAAATTGCATCCAAGTGCTTCATGAGTTCCGCTGACGCTAAAAGCAGCCGGTTCACTCGATCTATCTGCGGCGCCTCATCGCTGGGCTAAGCCTCTGTTGCTGCGTAGATAGACATGAACGGATGTCCGAATAAGAGAAGCGGTTACGAGATTTTGACGACCGTTTCGGGGTCGAGTTTGCCGTCTTGCTTAACAATTTCGGACTAATTATCAGGCCGCACGCGCGATTTTGTTTGAGGCGAGCATATGCGCCGCCGCCATTGCATCGATCGGTCGGCTAAACAGATAGCCCTGTAGCGTGCTGCATCCCTGTGCTTGCAGCTGCGCATATTGGCTTTCGTCTTCGACCCCTTCGGCGGTCGTTTCCATGCTCAGCGCCGTGGCAAGGTCGACAATGGCCTTGACGATCGCGGCAGCGCTGACGTCGCTTGCCACGTTCGTGACGAACGAACGATCGATCTTGATCTTATCGAAGGGGAACGATCGCAAATAGCTAAGCGACGAATAACCTGTTCCAAAATCATCGAGTGCTACGCGTACGCCTAGTGCGCGCAGCATGTGTAGGACTTGCAGGACACCCATCTCGCCTTCAAGAAACACCGACTCGGTTATTTCGATCTCAAGCCGGTTGGGAGCAAGCCCGCTGGCCGACAGCGCCTGAAGCACGATCGAACCAAAACCTTGTGCGCGAAACTGCAGCGGCGAAACGTTGACCGCAACCCTTACATGCTCGGGCCATGTCGCCGCGACGCGGCAGGCCTCGTGCATGACCCATTCGCCGACCTGAATGATCAGTCCCGTCTCTTCCGCGACGGGAATGAAGTCGACCGGCGGTATCATACCGCGTTCGGGATGCGGCCAGCGCAGCAACGCCTCGAAGCCCTTAATGATTTTCCCTTTGCAAGCGACGATCGGCTGAAAGGTTAGCTGAAGCTGTCCATTGTGTATCGCAACGCGCAAGTCGGTCTCGATCTGTCGCCGTTTGCGCGCTGCCTCGTCTAGCGACTGGTCGAAAAAGCGGAACTTGCCGCGTCCGTCCTGCTTCGCACGGTACAGCGCGAGGTCGGCGTTCTTACGCAATTCTGACGCGTCGCGCCCGTCCGCCGGATACACCGAGATGCCGATGCTGGTCCCGGTTGCGATTATCCGATCCTCGATCTGCAACGGTTCGGAAAATATGTCGACGATCGCTTGCGCCAGACGGCGGGAGCGACCGAGGTCGCCCGCTTCGGGCACGATGATCGCGAATTCATCGCCGCCGAGGCGGGCCACCATCGCACCATCGGCGATCTGCAACAGGAGTTGGGCGAAATGGCGAAGCAACGCGTCGCCGACCGGGTGGCCGAAGGTATCGTTGATGCTTTTGAAACCGTCGAGGTCGAGGCACAGCACGCCGACCTGCTCGTGCAGCCGCCGGCCGCGGGCCACCGCCTGCTCCAGCGATTGCTGGAAGAAGACGCGGTTGGGCAGATCGGTCAGCCCGTCGTGAAAGGCGAGGTGCGAGATGCGCTGCTCGCGTTGCTTGATGCCGAGCGACATGCGGTTGAACGACAGCGCGAGCCGCCCGACCTCGTCCTCGCTTTCGACCGGCACTTCGTAGCGGTCACCCTGTTCCAGACGCCGTGCCGCGTCGTCGAGGGCGGCGATGGGCCTGGCGATACCGCTGGCCAGTCGCCCGGTGCCGATGACGATAATCACCAGCCAGGCGAGCCCGGCCGCGACCAGCCCCAGCTGGATCGAACGGTAGGACTGCATCGCGCGGGCCATCGGATAGCGCAGCAGCAGCGCCGCCTGTGCATCCCCATTGGGTGCGGCGAGCGGGCGGACGATCGCGAAGCTCGGCCCGGCAGGTGTTGCGATGTTCGTCACCGCTGGCCCGATATCGGCCGGCAGGGTGAGTCGACCGTTGCTCCAGGCGCCGGTACGGGTGCGGGTCAGTATCTCCGCGGTCAGCGGGATCGCGAACAGTTTTTCCAGGCCACGCATCTCGGATGCGTCGAGCGGGACCGCGAACACGATACGTCCGATTTCGTTCGGGGCCATAATCGGCGCGGTAACAATGCGATAGACGCTGTTCCCCACCGCGACCACGGCGTCGCGCCGATCGCTCTGCAACCCGCCGACGACACCCTTCAGCCCGCTTCCCATTTGCCCCGCATCGCCGATCACTGCACCCTCGTTGGTAACGAGCAAGGCATGCGGCACCCCGGCGCGCGTCCGCAGGCTTTCGAGCGCGGATTCGATCGTGCCGTTATCGTTGCTGGCAACCGCACTGCGGAACCCGAAGTCGCGGGCGACGACGTCGGCCGCCCCGGCGAGCGAGCGTTCCCGCTCCTGCCACAACCGATCATAGACCGAGGCGCTGGTCGCAAGCTCATCGGTCGCCGAGTTGCGCGCGCTCCGCTCGATCATCACCTGCGCAAAGATCGAGAGCGCGATCAGGCCAATGGTGAACAGCCCGGCATAGAGGACCGTCATGCGGGTACGCAGGGTACGGAATGACGGCAGCAGCGGTTTCATCGACGCAGCTGCAAAACAGTCGCCAGCCCCGCCGCCATGATCGACGCCGGTTGCTCGAGCGTATTGCCGGGCGCGCGGATCGTCGGATGCCACACCGCGACCCGGCCGGTACCGGCGGCAACATTCATCCGCACCCGGCCACTGGCGTCGGTCAGCGCGGTGTTGGGACTGGCGGTCACGTAGATCACGCCATTCATGCCGTCATGGATGTTGCAGCCGAGCGCCACGGCGCCCGGCTTGTCGAAGGTGACCGTCCGGCTTTCGTCACGGCCGAACAGTTTCAGCTCGAATTTCTTCGTTTTCGAGAAGGAATAGACATGGTGCCGTACCCGGTCGAGATTTGGAAAGCTGACGGTTCCGCCGACGGGAACGATCAGCACCTGCGGATCGAACTGAATGTTGCGCTGCGCCACCATATAGGGGCCCTTCGGAGCCGGCGGCTTCTCTCCGGGCATGGTGACGACGACGACTGCGCCCGCGAGCGGACGTCCATCGGCACCCATCACTTGGATGGTGACCGGCGCGGCCATGGCTGCGGGCGATATGGCGACACCGGCAAGCGCGAGAGTACAGGAAATTCGCATTGCAAAGACGTATGCGCGCGGTGGTTTCGAACCTGTGAACATCGGCGTTAATAAACTATTTTCGGTTGGATCGGTACTATTCGTGCATGATCCGCTATTGTTCGGTTGCGGCGATCGCGCTGCTGTTCGTCGCCCAGCCTGCGTCGGCGCGGGACCGTCGCGCCGGCGGCAAACTCCTGCTGACCAACGGTGTCACTTCCGTGGAAGGTGCCGCTGGCGGTGGGCTGGCGACATGGGCAGTGGTGGCGGGGAACGAGACGCGCGACGGCATCGGTGGCAAAGCGAGTGCGACGCTCGTCGCCCTTCCCGAGTTTGACCTCGAAAGTTATGGCGCGGCGATCGGGGTGAACGACCGCATCGAACTGTCCTATACCAATCAGAGCTTCGACACGCGAGCCAAGGGCGCGGCGCTCGGCCTGGGTCGCGGCTTCACGTTCCGACAGAGCATCTACGGCGTAAAGATGCGCCTGATGGGCGATGCGGTGTGGGAACAGGATAGCTGGCTGCCGCAGATCGCGATCGGCGTGCAGCACAAGCGCGCGAACCGTGGCGCAATCATCCGTGCGATCGGCGGCAGGCACGACAGCGGCACCGACTTCTATGTCGCGGCGACCAAAGTGGTGCTGTCACGCAGCCTGGTACTCAACGCGACGATGCGCGCGACCAAGGCGAACCAGTTCGGCTTGCTGGGTTTCGGCGGCGACCGCCATAATCGCTACCGACCGCAGTTCGAGGGTTCCGCCGGATTCATGATCTCGCCGCGTTTCGTGATCGGTGTCGAGGGCCGGACGAAGCCGAACAATCTTGGTTTCGCTCGTGAGCAGAAGGCGGTGGATGCGTTCGTAGTCTGGGCGCCTGCCCGCAACCTGTCGCTCACCGCCGCCTTTGTGGATCTTGGCGACATCGCTACCGTCCGCCGGCAGCGCGGTGCTTTTCTATCGGTACAGGGATCGTTCTGACATGCTGACTGTCGCCGTCATACTGCTCCAGATGGTCGCCGCTGTGCCGGCCGGCGAGGAGCCGGTCGCGCCTTATATGCAATCCGACGGGAACGCGGGCGCGAAGCCGTTCCCGGACGACCGCCTGTGGCAGGCGTTCCACGGCAATGCCGGTGTCTCGCGGATCGTCGACGACCTCGTCGCGCGCAGCGAAAAGGATGCACGGATCAGTGATATTTTCCGGAACCAGGATATGGTTCGTCTGCGCCGGACACTGAAGGAGCAATTTTGCTTCATCCTTGGCGGCGGATGTACCTATACCGGCCGGGACATGAAAGAGGCGCATAAAGATATGGGTATCCAGCGCGCTGACATGGCCGCTTTGGTCGAGAATCTGCAGGCCACCATGCGCACCGAGCATGTGCCATTCGCCGCACAAAACCGTCTGTTGTCCAGGCTCGCCCCCATGCACCGGGACATCGTGGAACGGTGATCCCCATCACCGCGGTTGAGCTATGACAATGTCAGAGCTTCGCGTCTTCCAAGATCTGCTTATGGCTCGTTGGGTCAGAATGCGCGCGGCCAACATCTGCACTGAAGAGGCGCTGCCACCCCGCTTCGGCATCCGTTCCAGCACGTCGTGGCGGACCGACCAAGGCGCGCAGTCCAAGCATCCGTGGCGGAAAGGCAAATCCACTGCATCTCAAGTGACATCGAGCCGGATTGCCGCCATGATGAACGGAAACGAGCGTTGGCTCCAGGATATTCGATTTTGTCCTCCAACGACCGCTTCCGAGTGATCGTGTTGAAGAAGTCGGCGTCTGGCGGGGAGATAATCGGCGGCAGGTTTTGCGCAGGAAGCCGCTTGCCGGTTCAGGCGGGTAGCGGGAGCGCCGGCATTGGGATGAGCTTGGCCATCTTGCGGAGGTTCTGGGCGGCGGCTGCCATATGGAACTCGTCCCTGGCACCGTTTGGACCGCGCAGGCGCAATCGGTCGAGCTTCAGGATGCGTTTGAGGTGCGCGAACAGCATCTCGACCTTCTTTCGCTGGCGGCGGGACGTGATGTAGGCGTCGGTGGTGGCGATGTCGCGGGCCAAGTCGCGAGCCCCTTCGTGGATCGAGCGGGTGACTTTGCGCGCTGGCATGTTGGGCGTGCAGCATTGGCGCAGGGCGCAGACGCCGCAGTCCTGCTGTCGCGCGCGATAGCGGATGAAGCCGTCCTGGCCGACATTGCCGCGGGCCGTGGCAAAGTTGCGGTTCCTGGGGCGCAGGCGCTTGCCGCCGGGGCAGACGTAGCTGTCGTCGTCATGGTCGTAGGTGAAGGCATCGCGCTCGAACGTGCCGTCGCGGCGCGCGGACTTGTCGAATACCGGTATGTGCGGCTGGATGTCGCGCTCGTGGACCAGCCAAGCCAGCATCTCCGCCGAGCCGTAAGCGGTGTCGGCGGCGAGCCGCTCGGACCAGACGCCGAAGCGGTCCTGCACCCGCGCGATCATGCGCTTGCACGCGGTCACCTCGGCCTAGCGCACCGCGGTGCTCGCTTCGTCCATGATGACAGCGTAGTCGAGGTCGATGAGGTAGTTGGTCGAGTAGGCATAGAAGGCCGGCCCGCGATGCGCGCTGGTCCAGCGCGATGCCGGATCGGCCGGCGCTAGATACTTCGGCACCACAGGTGTCGCTGCACCGAACGCGGCATCGTCGAGAACGGCCAGATACTCGCGGACGGCACGGCTGTCGGCGTCCGGTGGTACGCCGTGGCTGCCCGGACCGCCGGTCTGGCGGTTGGCATCGGCGGAATCAGGCTGGCGTCGACCGCGAACCCTTCGCCGCCCACCAGCCCCTCGGCCATGCAGCGCGCGACCGTCGTCTCGAACAACCGGCGCAACAGGTCGCTGTCGCGGAAGCGTCCGTGCCGGTTCTTCGAGAAGGTCGAGTGGTCGGGCACGTCGCCATCCAGCCCCAACCGGCAGAACCAGCGATAGGCCAAGTTCAGATGCACCTCGTCGCACAGCCGCCGCTCGGACCTGATGCCCATGCAATAGCCGACGATGAGCATTCGGATCATCAGCTCCGAATCGATCGAAGGGCGACCCGTCTCGCTATAAAATGGCTTCAGCTCCTCGCGGATGCCTGACAGGTCCACGAACCGGTCGATCGAGCGCAGCAGATGGTCCGCCGGCACGTGCCGCTCCAGGCTGAAGCTGTAGAACAGCGCCTCCTGCGCTACCATCCGCTCGCCCATCATCGGCCCGTCTCCGCTCACCTCGCGAAGATTGAATCAAATCATCATCACGACTGCAAGACCGCCTTTTTCAACACAATCGAGTCATGCCTGTCAATGATATCATCGCCTCAGTCAGGCGCTTCTGTCGGAATATCATGGGTCAAACGTCGTATCCGAGTAGCTAGGATTTCCGATTTTTGACGAGTAGTTGTGCAGCTTGCCGTAGCAACGCTTGAACCTCAGCATATCCAAGCAAGCCAGCTAGATGAACACTTGCCTCAAGGTTCATCGCCAACTGTTCTCGCAGGTAGGCCTCAATAATATATGGAAGATCCACCATTCGCTAACCGACCTGATTGACAGCGTTGTCGAGCTAACTAGCGCAAGATCGGAAATTCGATATCCTAATTTCTAGGTACGCTGCCGGACATGAGAGCGGTATAAACCATCGGAAAGCCAATGCCGTGCCGACGCAACCTGCCATGCGCCTGCATGTCGCACATGAACGAATGGAAGAAGTTGGGCAACGAGCAGAGGGCTTAGAATGGCTGGTTGTGGGTCAAAGCGAGGCGACGAATGTCACGACGTCGCAACCGGCTGCAGCCTAATCGCGATGGCCGAGTGGTCCTCAGCTGCGTAGGCGATCCCGGCAGACTTCCGCTCGGAATATCGGTCGACCAGCTGCGTCGCGTGCGGGCCAAGCAGGACCGTGAAGCGAACTAGCTCCTCCATCACGTCGACGATCCGGTCGTAATAGGCGGATGGTTTCATGCGCCCGGCTTCGTCGAACTCCTTGTAGGCCATCGCAACCGACGACTGGTTCGGGATGGTGAACATCCGCATCCAGCGCCCGAGCAAGCGAAGCGTATTCACGGCATTGAACGACTGCGAGCCGCCCGAGACCTGCATGACCGCGAGCGTGCGGCCTTGGGTCGGGCGCATGCCCTTCATCTCGAGCGGCAGATGGTCGATCTGCGCCTTCATGATGCCGGTGATCTGGCCGTGCCGTTCGGGGCTGCACCAGACCATGCCCTCCGACCAGAGCGCATGGTCGCGAAGTTCGTGGACGGCGGGGTGGTCATCGCCGGGCACCTGATCGGGCAGTGGCAGATCGCGTGGGTCGAAGATGCGCGTCTCGGCACCGAACAGTTGCAGCAGCCGGGCCGCCTCCTCAACCGCGAGGCGCGAGAAGGAGCGCTCCCGCAGCGAACCGTAGAGGAGGAGGATGCGCGGCGGCGGTTGATCCTCGCCCAGTCCCGCAGCGGGGCGCCGGATGACGAAGGTGGAATCGAGCGCGGGCAGATGGTCGGCGTCGGTCAGTGTGCGCAGGCGGCTCATGCGCTTGCTCCTTCATACCATCCGCGCGTCCGCTTCACGATGGCGACGACGCTGAGCATCACCGGAACCTCGACCAGCACGCCGACGACGGTAGCAAGCGCGGCGCCACTCTTCAGTCCGAACAGGCTGATGGCAGCGGCAACCGCCAGCTCGAAGAAGTTCGAGGTACCGATCAGTGCAGCGGGCGCTGCGACGCACCAGGCGACACCCAGCCGCTTCGAAAGCCAATAGGCTATGCCGGCGTTCAGATAGACCTGGATGAGGATCGGCACCGCGATCAGCGCGATGACGGCGGGTTGGGCGAGGATCTGCTCGCCTTGAAAGCTGAACAGCAGCACCAGCGTCGCGAGCAGCGCAACAAGCGATACCGGGCCGAGCGTCGCCAGCACCCGATCGAGCGCCGCCTGTCCGCCCGATGCGAGCACCGCCCGGCGGACGACCTGCGCCGCGATCACCGGCACGACGATGTAGAGCGCGACCGACAGCAGCAGCGTGTCCCACGGCACCGTCACCGACGCGACGCCGAGCAGCAGTCCGACCAGCGGCGCGAACAGAACGACCATCAGTACGTCGTTCAGCGCCACTTGGCTCAGCGTATATGTCGGCTCCCCGTCGCAAAGGTTCGACCAGACGAAGACCATGGCTGTGCACGGCGCGGCGGCCAGCAGGATCAGCCCGGCGATGTAGGACGGGATCTCGCCCGCGGGCAGCAGCGGCGCGAAAAGCCAGCCGAGGAAGAAGGTGCCGAGCGCCGCCATCGAGAAGGG
>CAJYHD010000037.1 GCA_913773715.1 uncultured Sphingobium sp. | reverse complement strand
CGGCGATCTCGATCCGTAAATTCTCCGCCAAGCCCATCACCATCGACATGCTGGCCCAATGGGGCGCGATGAGCGCGAAGATGGCGACGGCACTCAAGATCGCGGGCGCGTGCCGCTTCAACATCGTCATTTCGGGCGGTACCGGCTCGGGCAAGACGACGATGCTCAATGCCCTGTCGAAAATGATCGATCCGGGCGAACGCGTGCTGACGATCGAGGACGCGGCGGAACTGCGCTTGCAGCAGCCGCACTGGCTTCCGCTGGAAACGCGTCCGCCGAACCTGGAAGGGCAAGGCGCGATCACGATCGGCGATCTCGTCAAGAACGCACTGCGTATGCGACCCGACCGCATCATCCTGGGCGAAATCCGTGGTGCGGAGTGTTTCGACCTGCTCGCCGCCATGAACACCGGCCATGACGGCTCGATGTGTACGCTCCACTCCAACAGCCCGCGCGAGTGCCTCGGCCGTATGGAGAACATGATCCTGATGGGTGACATCAAGATCCCGAAGGAAGCCATTTCCAAGCAGATCGCCGATTCGGTCGACATGATCGTTCAGGTGAAGCGTCTACGCGACGGTTCGCGCCGCGTTACCAACATCACCGAAGTCATCGGCATGGAAGGCGACGTCATCGTCACGCAGGAACTGTTCAAGTTCGAATATCATGACGAGGACGACAGCGGAAAGATCGTGGGCGACTATAAATCCATGGGTCTGCGCCCCTACACGCTCGACAAGGCGCGCATGTTCGGTTTCGACCAGCCGTTCCTGGAAGCCTGTCTCTGATCGTAACGCTTGCGCCGGGGCGGTTCTGACGGCACATCTTCGCTTCTTCCACGAAGAGAGGATTTCGCCATGAACCGCCTCGTCCGCGCCGGTCTGCTCGTCACCGGCCTTGCCCTGCCCCTGTCGCCTATCATCGCCCAACATGCGATGCACAAGGCCGGGAATCCGATCGCCGCTGCCGTTGCCGCGCCCGATCGGACGCCCGCCAATGTCGCGCGCGACAGGTACCGCCACCCCGTCGAAACGCTGACCTTCTTCGGCGTGAAGCCCAACCAGACGGTGGTCGAATATAGCCCGAGCGGCGGCTGGTACACCGAAATCCTCGCGCCGCTGCTGCGCGACAAGGGCACTTTCTACGCGCTTCAGCCGACCGGCAGCTACCTGCCGAAATATCGCGAGTTCCTCGCCAGCAAACCCGTCTATGACAAGGTCAAGCTGGTCGCTTACCCCGAAGAAACGAGCAAGATTCCTGCGGGCAGCGTGGACACGGTGCTGACCTTCCGCAACGTCCACAATATGGTGATGGGCGGCAAGGAGGCCGAGACGTTCAAGGCGTTCTTCATGATGCTCAAGCCCGGCGGTACGCTCGGCATCGTCGATCACCGCCTGCCCGAAGGCCGCGATACGGCGCTGGAAAAGACCAGCGGTTACCTGAAGGTCTCGACCATCCGCCGCATCGCGCAGGCGGCAGGCTTCCAATATGTCGGATCGTCCGAGGTCAACGCCAATCCCAAGGACACGGCAAATTGGGAAAAGGGCGTCTGGACCCTGCCGCCGATCCTTCGCAACGGCGAGACCGACAAGGCGAAATATCTCGCGATCGGCGAAAGCGACCGCATGACGCTCAAGTTCCGCAAGCCACTGAAATAGGATTGGCCCGGTTGCGCTGAGGCGCGACTGGTCGCAAGGGGGTGGCGCCATGACCGCCGCCCCCGCTTCCCCCCGGCCCCACCGCCCGCTGCTCGCGCTCGGCCTGCGGCTGTTCGCGGTGCTTTGCCTCTCGGTCATGTTCATCACCGGGCGCATCGCCAGCGAACATGGCGTCAACCTGATCGAGACGGTCTTCTATCGCCAGTTGATCGCCATGCCGGTGGTGTTCGCGACGATCGCCATGACCACTGGCATCGCCTCGATCCGCACCAAGCGCATCGGCGTGCATGCGACGCGGATGGTCATCGGCCTCGTCGGCATGATGCTGAACTTCGGTTCCTACATCCTGCTTCCCCCGGCGGAAGCGGCGACGATCGGCTTCACTATGCCGATCTTCGGCACGATCCTGTCGGCCTTGATCCTCAAGGAAGCGACGGGCGTCCATCGCTGGAGCGCGGTGTTGCTGGGTTTCGTCGGCGTATTGATCATGATTCGCCCGGACGCCGGGCATTTCCCGATGCTGGGCGTCGCCGTCGCGCTGGCCGCCGCAGTCATCACCGCGTGCGTCAGCCTCGTGCTGCGCGAACTTGGCCGCACCGAGCAGTCGGGCGTCGTGGTCTTCTGGTTCACGCTGCTGTCGATGGTGCCGCTGGGCCTCGCCATGCCCTTTTTCGCGCAGGCGCATGATGCGACGACATGGGGCCTGCTGATCCTGATCGGCGTGGTGGGCGGCATTGCGCAGATATGTCTGACCGCTGCGCTGCGATGGGGACCGGTCGCGGTCGTGCTGCCGATGGATTATAGTGCGATCATCTGGACGACGTTGCTGGGCGTCTGGATCGGCGAAGGCTGGCCGATCGCCACGACATGGATCGGCGCAGCGCTAATCGCGGCGAGCGGCCTGTACATCGCCTGGCGGGAGCATGTCCGCGCCCGCCAGGCGATCGCCGCACAGTCGTTGGCCGTCAGCTCAGCAGTTCCGCCTCCAGGCTGATTTCCGTCTTCAGCAGTTTGGAGATAGGGCAATTGGCCTTCGCCTTTGCGGCCAGTTCCTGAAACTGCGCCTCGTCCGCGCCGGGAATCTTCGCGTGCAAGGTCAGCTTGCTCGCGGTGACGGCAAAGCCGCCGTCCTGCTGTTCCAGCGTCACCACCGCCTTGGTGTCCATCTTGTCCGCCGTCAGTCCGGCTTCGCCCAAGATCAGCGAAAGCGCCATGGTAAAGCAGGACGCATGCGCCGCCGCGATCAGCTCCTCGGGATTGCTGCCCGCCACGCCCTCGAACCGGGTCGCAAAGCCATAGGGATGCGCGTCGAGCGCGCCACTCTGGGTCGAGATCGTGCCTTTCCCGTCCTTCAGGCCGCCTGTCCAGCTCGCCGAACCGCTGCGATTGATCTTCATAGATAGCTCCTTTGCTTATCGTCCCAAAGCGTGTCGCGGGAGGAACCCTGCGACCGGCGCATGGTTGCACCATGATAGGATGATTTGACGCAAGAAGAGAGGCATCATGATCGACCCCAGCATTCAGCCGCCCACTGACCTGATCTCATCCGACCGCGTGGAGGGCACCGCCGTGTACAATCGGCAGGGCGAGAGGCTCGGCAAGATTGCGAACTTCATGGTGGACAAGCGCAGCGGGCAGGTCCGCTATGCCGTTTTGTCCTTCGGCGGGTTTCTGGGCATCGGCAACGATCATTATCCGCTGCCATGGTCGATGCTCAGCTATGATACGGCGCAGGGCGGCTATGTCGTTGATCTCGACCGGAAGCTGCTGGATGAAGCGCCCCGCTACACGGACGATCTGCGACCGGATTATGATGCGGAATATGGCCGCAGCGTCTATCAATATTATGGCCTAATCTATCCGTGGTAATTCACGGACGGTTCATTCTCCATTTGCCCAAATTCCGACACATTTGGGCGCTTGGGCATTGTCTATCTCTGAAATAGAGTTACCTATACCCTCTCATAATAGGGTGAGGATCAGACGATGGAACGATTCGGACTATCCAGCGATGCGCGCCAGCCAGTCGTGCTGACGATCCCCGGCCTCAACAATAGCGGGCCGGGCCACTGGCAGACAGTGTGGGAGGAGAAGCGCGGCGATTGCCAGCGCGTCGATCTTGGCAGCTGGGCCAGCCCCAATCGCAATGCGTGGGTGACGCGACTCGACGCCGCCATCCGCGACGCCAATGCTCCAGTCATCCTTGCTGCGCACAGCCTCGGCTGCCTTGCCGTCGCCTGGTGGGGCGCGCTCCAGAGCCAGGCCTATGGCTGGCCTGTCACCGGCGCGCTGCTGGTCGCGCCACCCGATTGCGACCGGATGGAAACGCCCGAATCGATCGGCGGCTTCGGCCCTACGCCGCGCGCGCAACTGCCCTTCCCCTCGATCCTCGTCGCCAGTCGGGACGATCCCTACATCTTCTTCGAGCGCGCCCACAGCATCGGCAAATATTGGGGCAGCAGCTTCGTGGATGCGGGTTATGCGGGCCATATCAACGCCGATTCCGCCCTTGGCGACTGGGCGTTCGGGCAAAGCCTGCTCGAAAAGCTGATCGACAATGCGCAGGAACAGGTTTCTGCCGCCCGCCAGTTACGACCGGCGACACCGCTGATCCGCGACAAGGCGCTACCGACTTTGCACCCATAGGCATTCGCTTCACCCCCGAGGGGCACGACAAGAGAAACTTGCGTGCCCCTTAATTTTGCTTTTTTGTCTATCTTGTGAGTTGAGATAAAGGTTCGGGCAGAGGGATCAGCATGACAGACATTCGACCCAATGAATTTCGCTCCAACCGCAATGAAGTGCATCGCGCAGACATCGCGCTCAGCCTCGACAA
>CAJYHD010000036.1 GCA_913773715.1 uncultured Sphingobium sp. | reverse complement strand
CCGGAATCTTGCCGCTATAGTCGGCGGATTGGGCCGCCACGACCGGCGCCCCCAAGCCAACGAGCGTCGAGCTGACGCCATTGGGATTATCCGGCGAGCTTTGCGCAAGACCGGTATGACCATCGATCGACAGCGTTACGCGATCGGTGATTTCCCATTTCGCGTTCAGGCCATAGTCCTGAAGCCGGTTGCGAACGCCGCGATTGGCCTGTTCAAACGCGGCGTCCTTCACGCCCGCGATGTTTTCCTGAAGGAAGGTCGTGGTCGCAACAACCGGATTGTCGTCGAACTCGACCTGCGCGAAGGGACGGTTGAACCAGTTGCCCTGACTGGACCGCTGTTCCCGCTGCGTGTTCTGCGCGAACAGGGCGTCTGCGGTGAAGGTCAACGTTTCGATCGGGCGGAATTGCACCGAAGCCGATCCATTGATGCGTTCACGCGAGCCTTCCGAATAGAAATAGCTGCTGTCGTTTGGTACCGCGATCAGCTGATTCGGGTCAGTCGGCGCGTTGCGAATTTGCGTGACGGTACCGGGCTTGTTGCTGATGTACGGGCTGTCGGCGGCAATGAAGTTGCGGTAGCGCGTGATGTTCCAGCCGTTCACCGTCGCACCGCGCGTGGTGAAATTGCGCTTCTGGTAGCTGCCGAATACGGACACGCCGAACATTTCATTGTCGTCGCGCCAGCTGAGCAGACCGGAGACTTCCGGCGTAACCTTGGCCGGGTCACCTTCGGCCTTGTCGACGCTGGTGTCATAGAGCGCCTTGACGCCGATAGTGCCATTGAGGCCCGACTCTCTCGCATCCAGCGGTTTGCGCGTGATGACATTGATTGCGGCACCTATGCCACCGGAGGGGATAGCAGCGCGGCCCGTCTTGTAGACTTCCAGCGTGCTGACGCCTTCCGATGCAAGATTCGCAAAGTCGAATGACCGGCTCGTTCCCGCAGCATAATCGGCATTGGCGTCGCCGCCGACGCTTCCGACATTCGCAGCTGGCAAGGCGCGGCCATTGAGCGTCACGAGGTTAAAGCCCGAGCCGAAACCGCGCACGGTGACCTGCGATCCTTCACCATTTACGCGGTCGATCGACACGCCGGTGATGCGCTGAAGCGATTCCGCGAGGTTGGTGTCCGGGAACTTGCCGATGTCTTCAGCCGAAATGGCGTCGACGACGCCGTTTGAATTGCGCTTGATGTCGATTGCACGATCCAGCGACGCGCGGACGCCCGTGACGATGATTTCCGATTCAGCGGTTTCGACGGCGGCGTCCTGCGCGAACGCGGCATGCGGTATTGCGACTGTTGATAGCGCTATCAGCGAGCCGGAACGTAACAAATTTGGTAAAGACGTGCCCATTTCATACCCTCCCTAACAAACACCTTCTTCGCCCACTTTGCGGGGCTTGATAACAACGCTCAAACCAAAGTCAACGTTGTCAATTTCACAAGCTGTAGTAACGCGGTTGTATTTTGTCCAGCATCGAAACAAATGGAAAAATGATTTTATATTCGAAAAATTCTTGCCGCTCTGACTATGTTTTCTACGCCTTTTGCAGCACATCGGGAGATACTGTCGCTTGGCAATAGTCATTTAGAAATGCTCGATGCGTTGGCATATCACGTACTATGAGAGCGATCTCATCGCGCAGGCGGCCTAGTTCGGCGCACAGCACGGCATCGGACGTCAGCGCCGCTGCATGATGATAGGATTTGGGGTGCAGGCGCTGACCCAGAAGCGCCATCGCCCAACTATCGACGCGAAACAGTTCGTGCGGCAGTTGATAGGCACGCGCATTGTCCCGCCAGAGCGTCAGCCGTTCCCTCAAACTGTCGGGAACGTCCATCGTGCGGCAGTGATTCCAGAAATCGGAGTCGGTCCGCTCCGTCACGTGATAGTGCAGGATGATGAAGTCGCGGATATTCTCATATTCCAGGCGCGACTTGGCGTTGAAGTTGTGGATCAGGCTTTCGTCGCACCCGTCGAATGGGAAGTCCTCGATCAGCCGGGTGACCGCTGCCATCATCAGATGGATGCTGGTGGATTCGAGCGGCTCGATGAACCCGCCCGCCAAGCCGAAGCCAAGACAATTCTTGTGCCACGCCTGGCTACGCATGCCTGTATCGAAGCGCAGGAGGCGCGGGTCGAACAGCGGTTCGCCATCAATCTCCGTCAGCAGGCGCGCATGCGCTTCGTCGTCCGACATATGGTCGCTGCTGAACACAATGCCGTTGCCCGCGCGGTGCTGAAGCGGAATGTGCCAGCGCCAGCCGGCCTCATGCGCGATGACGGACGTGTAGGGCCTGCCGGGGCCGTCCGACGTCGTCTGCACGGCAACGGCGCTGTCGGTCCTGATCCACTTACCCCAATCCTCGAAGCCGACGCCCAGCGCCTTGCCCAATAGCAGCGATCGGAAGCCAGTGCAGTCGATGAACAGGTCGCCTCCAATTCGATCACCGTTCTCCAACGTAAGCGCGGTGATAAACCCGTCTAGCGGCGAGAGATCGACAGTGCGGATTTTACCTTCGACGCGGCGCACGCCCGCCGGTTCGGCAAGGTCGCGCAGAAAGCGAGCGTAGGCCGTCGCATCGATATGGTAGGCGTAGCTCGGCTGCACCGGAGCATTAAGCGACATGCGCCCCGCCTCCCCCGCGACCCATTCCAGGCAATATTCGCCAAGATCACCGCCGAAACCGAGAGACTGTGCATGAAGCCAGAAGTGGTGGAAGTCCGCCATCCAACTCCACTTCAATCCGATCGTGCCGAACGGATGGATATAACGGTCGCCGACCTGTCCCCAATTCTGGAACTGGATGCCAAGCTTCACGGTCGCCTGCGTGGCGGCCATGAACTTGTCTTCCTTGATCTTCATCAACTGGTGGAAACCGCGGAAGGTGGGGACGGTCGATTCCCCGACCCCGATCGTACCGATTTCCTCCGACTCGATCAGCGTCACGTCGATCAGCGGACCCAAGTGACGGATCAACGCCGTCGCCGTAACCCATCCCGCTGTGCCTCCGCCCGCGACGACGACACGCCGGACCCGTTGACCGCTCGCCACGTCTCGCCCCCCGATCATATCATCCCCGCTCAAGCGGTACGGCTGCGTTGGAGCGGCAGATCGTCGTCCGCATCTTCGTTGAGCGTGCCCAGGTCGCCCCGCGCCCGCGCCTTCCGCCCGTAAACCAGTTCGAACAAAGGCGACGTCATCAGCGTCGTGATGATGGCCATCAGCACGAGCATCGAGAAGAGCGCGGGGCCGATGATGCCCCGTTGTAGTCCGATATTGATGATGATCAGCTCCATAAGGCCGCGCGCATTCATCAGCGTGCCAACTGCCAGCGCGGTCGGATTATCCTGCCCAGTAAGCCGCGCCGCCGCCCAGCATGCGCCGCCCTTCGCCAGTATCGATGCAAGCAGGATGACCGCCGTTGCGCCGATAAGGCTAATGCTGTTG
>CAJYHD010000035.1 GCA_913773715.1 uncultured Sphingobium sp. | reverse complement strand
CGGATATATTCGATCATCATGAACGCCAGTTGGCTCGCCATGCGCGACGCCTGCAACCGCTGCACCACACCCATCAGCGGCACGCGCATCGTCTTGACCTTGGGCGTCCTCAGCCAACTCAGCAGCTTGATCCAGCCGAAGGGCAGCAGCGACCCGTTGAGCGGCTTGATCGCTTCGTTGAGGTCGGGCAGCGTCATCATGAACGCGACCGGCTCGCCATCCAGTTCGGCGATCATGATCAAATCCTCGAACACGATCGGCTTCAGCTTCTTGCCGGTATGCACCACCTCTTCATCGGTGATCGGCACAAAGCCCCAGTTATTGCCCCACGCATCGTTCAGAATGCCGAGGATGATCGCGGCCTCCGCATCGAATTTCGACTTGTCGACATTACGGATGCGGATGCGCGGGTTCTTCTCGCCCGACTGGACGATCCGCTCGATCAGCGGCGGGAATTTCTGCGTGATGTCGAGTTCGTAGGTCTTGAGCTGCTTGACCGGCGCATAGCCCGCACCTTCGATCATCGCCTGATAGGTCGGGCTGTTATGTCCCATCATCACCGTCGGCGGATGATCATGGCCTTCGATGAGCAGGCCCGGCTCTTCCCAGATCGACAGCGACAGCGGCCCCAGTGAGCGCGTCATGCCCTTGCTCCGCAGCCAGTCCTCGGCCGCCGCGATCAGCGCTTGCCCAGTCGCGGCATCCTCCGCCTCGAACATGCCGAAATTGCCTGTTCCCGGCCCCATGCCCTGATCGAGCGGCTGGCCGAGTGCGAGGCGATCGATATGCGCGGAAATGCGACCGACGACCGTGCCGCCGCGCTTCGCCAGAAAATATTGCGCATCGGCATGACCGAAGAAGGGGTTCTTGCCGGGGGTCAGCAGTTCCTTCACCTCGCCCTTCAGCGGCGGCACCCAATTGGGATCGTTGGCGTACAGCCGCCAGGGGAGATCAATGAAAGCCTTGAGGTCGCCCTTGCCTGAAACGGGCGTAATCACCAGATCGTTGCTTGCCATGGCGGCCGCCTTCCCCTTCGCGAAATCGCGCATGCAGTCGGCCGTTGATCGATCAAAGTCAATCGGGTGCTGGGGGACAGGCGCAATCCTGACCGAAATGTCATGGTGCTGCCACGATTGCAGCGCATTTGGAGGTTAACGAACGCACATGACCGTGCATGATCCCATCCTTGCCGCCGCGCAGCGTGCGCGGGCGGCGGTGCCTGACGACAGCGCGATGCTGCGCGCCGCAGCCGAACTGGCGCGCGAATATGCTTTGGCAAGCCCGCGTATCTACTGGACCGACATGACGCTTTCGGCGCTGGTCGGCTGGGGCGCATTGGCGGGTGCAGTGCTGGTCAGCGGCACCGGCTGGGCAATCGCGTTGGGCGTCGTCGCGATGCTGGCGCTGTATCGCGCGGCAAGCTTCATCCATGAACTCACGCATATGCGCAAGGATGCGGTGCCGGGCTTTCGCACCGGCTGGAACCTGCTGGTCGGCATGCCGCTGATGATCCCGTCCTTCATGTATGAGGGCGTTCATAACCAGCATCATGCCCGCACCCGCTATGGCACGGCGGAGGACCCCGAATATCTGCCGCTGGCGCTGATGAAGCCCTGGTCGCTCCCGCTCTTCATCCTCGTAGCGTCGCTCGCGCCGGTCGGCCTGATCCTGCGCTTCGGCATATTGACGCCGCTCAGCGCAGTTATTCCGGCGCTCCGTCGAAAGGTGGTGGCGGAGTTTTCGGCGCTGTCGATCAACCCCGCCTATCGCCGCCGCACGCCTGAAGGCGACTTCGCTCGCCAATGGGCGTGGCAGGAGGCAGGCGCGAGCCTCGTCGCTCTGGGCCTGATCGGCAGCATCTTCGTCTTCGGCTGGAAGCCGCTGCTCGTCTATATGGCGATCCATTCGGCCATGACGGTCATCAACCAGCTCCGGACGCTCGTCGCCCATCTTTGGGAGAATGAGGGCGAAGCGATGACGGTGACTGCGCAATATCTCGATTCGGTCAATGTTCCACCGCCAAGCTATCTGCCCGCACTGTGGGCGCCGGTCGGCCTTCGCTACCACGCATTGCATCACCTGCTGCCGAGTGTACCCTATCATGCGTTGGGCAAGGCCCATGCTCGGATGATGGAAACGCTGGAACACGGATCGCCATACCGCAAGGGCAATTACGCAGGGATGATGCCTCTGGTCGGCAAGATCGCCCGTTCGACGCTGCGGACCCGCTGAAACTTACAGCGCAGCGAAATATTTTTCGGTTGCGTGTTGAAACCGGAAAAGCGGTGCCTATCTCCGAATTGTCCCGGTCATTCACTCCCCCTCATGACCGGGACGCCCCCTCGAAAGCCCCGGCGACGTCCCTTGGTCGCCGGGGCTTCATTCATTCTTCGGTTCGGAACAACACCGTTTCCCCGACGAGCAGGAACAGGAAGAAGGGCGCCCATGCGGCGAGGATCGGCGGATAAGCGCCAAGGCTGCCCATCGCGAGCGAGAAATTGTCCGCCACGAAATAGGCGAAGCCCAGTGCCATCCCCATCACCGCGCGAATGAACAACTGACCCGAGCGGGCAAGGCCGAACGCAGCGACCGAACCCAGGATCGGCATCAACAGCGCCGAGAGTGGCCCCGACAACTTGTGCCAAAGGCTTCCCTCCAGTTCCGCCGTCGGACGACCGGCATCGCGCAGGTCGCTGATCGCCGCGTTCAACTCACTGAAGGTCAGACCGTCGGGGTCGACCTTCGCCAGCGTGAACTGGTCGGGGCGGATGTCGCGGCCGAAGCGCACCGTTCCGACATCGCGCATCGTGCCGCGCGCGACGTCGAACTGCTTGGCGTTTTCCAGCACCCAGCTTTTCGACTTGGCGTCATAATGGCCGCGCGGCGCCTGGACGATGGTGGTCAGGCTGTTGTTGACGCGGTTGTAGATCTCGATCTTGCGAAGCTGAACTTCGGTCCCGCGCCCCGCCACGATGGCGACGTTGACGAGATTGTTGCCGTCTCGGACCCACGGGTTGGACTTGACCCCGCTGTCGCGCGGGATCGGTCCATAATCGACAGCCTCCCATGCACTGAGCGACGCGGTCGATCGCACTACGACTCGCTCGTTGAAGACGAAGCTGATGATCGACACGCCCAGCGCCGTCGCGATCAACGGCGCGAGGATCTGATGCGCCGACAGCCCCGCCGCCTTCATCGAGATTATCTCGCTATTCTGGTTAAGTGTCGCGAGCATAACCAGCGTACCAAGCAGCACCGAAAAGGGCAGGAAGCGGGCGATGATCTGCGGCGCACGCAGGCCGACATAGTGCCACAGTTCCGGGTCGCCATTGCCGGGATAGGCAAGGACATCGCCGGAATTACCCAGCAGGTCGAGCGTCTGAAGGACGACGACCAGCAAGGCCAGCACCGCAAAGGTCCGTGTCAGGAACAGGCGTGCCATGTAGAGGCTGATCTGGCGGGAAGGGAAGAAGTCGAACATGGATCAGGTGGCCCCTTCCGCCGGAGCGCGTTTTCGCCCGAGCCGCAGCAGGCGCACGATCTGTTTGCCAAGCTTGCCGACGGCGAACTCCAGCGCGGCAATCGGCTGCCCGCCAGGCCGATGGGCGATCACATGATACATCCAGAAGATGAGCGCGGCGGCGATTAGGAACGGTCCCCACAGCGCAATGATCGGATCGACCTTGCCCAAAGCCGCCACGCTTTCGCCATATTGATTGACCTTGTGATAAGTGACGATGAAGACGATCGACAGGAAGACGCCGAGCGCCGAGGTCGATCGCTTGGGCGGAATCGCGAAAGCCAGCGCAGCCATCGGCAGCAGGAACATCATCACCACTTCCACCATGCGAAAGTGGAAATTGGCGCGCACTTCCTGCCGCAGCTTCTCAGGCGTCGCCTTGTTGTGGCCGATGACGACCAGTTCGGGAATAGTCTTTTCCCGATCATTGTCGCGTCCCCGGAAATTCTCGATCTGCGGCAGGTCGATCGGCAGATCATGGCTGGAAAAGGACAGGATGCGCGGCGTCTTATACTTGGGCGCGTCGTTGACCAGCACGCCGTTGCGCAGGCGGAAGATGATCGTGTCTGGATCGTCGGTCGCCAGGAACGTTCCCTGCGCCGCGGTCACCGCTACGGATTGACCATCGGCGCGCGTCGCGCGGACGAAGATGCCTTGAAGGTTGCGGCCTTCGTCCAGGCTGCGTTCGATCCGCATCGTCATCCGCTTGCCGAGCGTTGTGAACTCGCCCACCTTGATCGATGCGCCGAGCGCGCCGGAGCGTAGCTCGAACCGCAGCGCCTCGTAGGCGTGGCGCGACAGCGGCTGGACGAAGCCGACGATGCCGAAATTAAGCAGCGCCAGCGCAATCGCGTACATGTAGGGGACGCGGAGCAATCGACCGTAGGACAGACCCACGGCGCGCATTACGTCCAATTCCGACGACATGGCGAGCTTGCGGAAAGCGAGCAGGATGCCGAGCATCAGTCCGATCGGAATACCGAGCGAGAGATATTCGGGCAGCATGTTGGCGAGCATGCGCCATACGACGCTGACAGGCCCGCCTTCCGCCGCGACGAAATCGAACAGGCTCAACATCTTGTCGAGCACGAGCAGCATCGCGGCGATGACCAGCGTGGCGAGCATCGGCAGCGCGATCAGGCGGGCGAGATAGCGGTCGGTGGCGGTCAGCATTTCTCTAAGTCGTCGTTCCATCACCATGTTTTGGCCGCAAACCCCACCCATATGATTGGATAAGTTTGCGGGGCGAACAGGGGCAAGCCGCCGGTCCTCATCGGCGGCTATAGCTTCCAGGAGTCTGATGGTCATGTTGAAAGTTTTGGCGAGTGCGATGTCGGCAGCGGCGATGATGACCGCGGCGCCCGCATTTGCCCATGGGCAGGAGATCACGAACGATCTCAGCCGCTGTTCTGCCGAGGCGAAAGGTCCGGCCGTGCTGATCGAGGTGCGCGGCTTCACTGCGCCCACGGGCCGGGTGCGGGTACAATCCTATCCGGCGACGAAGGACGCATGGCTGTCCAAGGGCGCGTGGCTGCACCGCATCGACGTTCCGGTCAAACCCAGCAATGGTGGCATGCGCTTCTGTCTACCGGTCCCGGAGCAGGGCCGTTACGGCATCGCGGTGCGGCACGACCGAGACGGCAATGGCAAGACCGACATCACACGCGATGGCGGCGGCTTCTCCAACGATCCGTCGATCAGCATCTTCAACCTTGGCAAGCCGGGCGTCGAGAAGGCGGCTTTCCGGGTCGGTCCCGGCGTGACGAAAATCACCATCAACCTCAAATATATGTGATCTGAGCCATGGTGAGCGTCGCCCTGCTGTCCAATCCCAAATCGACGGGCAACCGGCAGACGCTTCCGCGCGTGCGCAGCTATTGCGCGAGCAACCCGGACATCTTTCATTATGAAGTCGAACATGTCGAACAGATCGGGCGTGCGTTTCAGACCATCGCGCGGGTCAACCCGACCGTCATCGTCATCAACGGGGGCGACGGCACGGTGCAGGCGTCGCTGACCGAACTCTATCAGGGTGAGCATTTTCACGGCCGGGTGCCGCCGATCGCGGTGCTGCCCAATGGCAAGACCAACCTCATCGCGCTCGACCTCGGCATCCATGGCGATCCGATCAAGGCGCTGGAGCGCATCGTCGAGATCGCCAAGACGGGTCTGGCAGATCATGTCGTTGCGCGCGAACTGATCGCGTTGTCGGATGGGCAGGCGGGGACGCGCCCGGTTCTGGGCATGTTTTTGGGTGGGGCGGGACTCGCCGACTATATGCTCTATTGCCGCAACCAGATCTATCCGCTCGGCCTGTCGAACGGGTTCAGCCATTTCCTGACGGCGGTGGCGGTGGTCATTTCGCTGCTGTTCGGGATTCGCGCGCGCTTCCTGCCGCCGTCGAGCAAGCCGGTGCGGATTTCCCTGATTCGCGAGGGGGAATTGGTCGGGCGTTTTTCCGTCCTGATCGTCACTACGCTGGAGCGCTTGCTGCTGGGTGTGCAGCCGGGCGGCAGCAGTCGCGGCAACATGAAGCTGATGGCGGTGGACCAGAGCCTGCCCGCCCTCTTCCGCCTCGTCTGGGCGAGCCTGTCGGGCCGCATCGGCAAGCGCAAGATGCACGGCATCCATCTGGAGCAGGGCGACACGATCCGCATCGAGGGCAATCACAGCAGCGTCATTCTGGACGGCGAATTGTTCGAAGCGTCGGAGGGCAAGCCGATCGTGCTGCGATCGACCGAGCCGGTGCCGTTCCTGCGCCTTGCTGCCTGACTTCTCCATCGAGACGCTCGGCGGGCGGCGGGTGCTGTTCGTCATGGCGGTGGGCGCGGAATATGGGCCGCATCTTCAAGTACGCTTCTCGCCGCTGATGACCGGCGTCGGGCCGATCGAGGCGGCTTTGGTCACTGGCGTCGCGCTGCATGATCTGGCGCTGAAGGATGCCCTTCCCGATCTGGTCGTATCGCTTGGATCAGCGGGATCGCGGATATGCCCACTCGGCGAGATATTCCAGGTGGCGAGCGTTTCGTGGCGGGACATGGACGCATCGCCGCTCGGCTTTACCAAGGGGGTGACGCCATTCGTGAATCATCCGGTCGATGTGCCGCTGGTGACGCCGCTGGATTGGCCGACGGCGCGGCTTTCGACCGGGGCGAACATCGTCAGCGGCGGGGCCTATGACGCGATCGACGCGGACATGGTCGATATGGAGACGTTCGCGGTGATGCGGGCCTGCGAACGTTTCGGAGTGCCGTTGATGGGCTTACGCGGTATTTCGGACGGACCGGGCGAACTGGACCATATCGATAGCTGGACCGCTTTGCTGCATCTGCTGGACGAACGGCTGGCGGCGGTCGTGGACCAGCTGGCGGATGTGCTGAGCGGAACTGCGCTCGCTTAACTTCGCATGTTTCCCGCAAAATGCGACATTTTGTTGCGGAAGGCTGATCCTATGGAAAAGGATCGGGTAAGCTCGGCAAGACTGTTCCTGCATGCCATTGCCTAGGCGAATAGGACAGCCTTGCGCCCCTGCCCGACCCTTTGATGCGAGATCAGTGGCCTTCGAAGGCGATTATCGTATGGACGGGTATGCCCTCCTGCTCGAGCGCGAGACGGCCGCCTAGATCCGGCAGGTCGATGGCGAAAAGCGCGAGGAGGATATCTGCCCCTTGTTCGCGAAGCAATTGCGCGGCAGCGATGGCGGTGCCGCCGGTGGCGATAAGATCGTCGATCAGGATGACACGGCTGCTGTTCGGCACCTGTCCTTCATGCAGCTCGAGCCGGTCGGTGCCATATTCCAGCACATAGTCGATGCCGACCGTCTTGCCGGGAAGCTTGCCCGCCTTGCGCACCGGCACGAAGCCTGCGCCCAATTCATAGGCGAGCGCTGCGCCGAGAATGAAGCCGCGCGCCTCCACGCCGACGATAAGGTCGGGATCGAGCGGACGCGCGATGTCGGCCATGGCGCGGACCAGTTCGCTTAGCCCTTTCGCGTCTGCAAGCAGGGTCGTGATGTCGCGGAACTGGATACCGGGCTTGGGAAAGTCGGGGATCGTGCGGACGAGGCTGGTCAGGAGTTCGCTGGTCATTCCGCCCCCATAGAAAAAGGGCGCGGTTCCCACAAGGAACCGCGCCTCTTCAAGCGTCATGTCCTGACGGTGATCAGGCCACCTTCTTTTTGTCCGCCCAGATATTCTGGTAGGCCATGTAGGCAAGACCGGTCGCGATCAGCAGGAAGATGATCGTGGCCAGACCCGCACGGCGGCGGTTTTCCAGCTTGGGTTCGGCGGTCCAGGTCAGGAAGGCCGCGACGTCCTTCGCCATCTGATCGACGGTCGGCTTGGTGCCGTCGCCATAGGTTACCTGACCGTCCGCCGTCAGCGGCGGGGCCATGGCAAGGTTCAGGTTGGCAAAATAAGGATTGAAGTGAAGGCCCTCGGGCGTCTTGGCGTCCGGGAATTCCTTCAGCAGCTCCTGACCCTTGGCATTGCGATAGCCGTCCTGGCTGCGGAAGCCGGTCAGCAGCGAATAGACATAGGCGGTGCCATGATGGCGGGCCTTGGTCATCAGCGACAGGTCTGGCGGGATGGCGTTGTTGTTCGCCGCCGCCGCTGCGACGTTGTTCGCGAAGGGCTTGGGGAAATAGTCCGCCGGAACCGGATCGCGCGTCGACATCTCGCCCGTCTTGGGATCGACGTCAGGCGTCTTGATCGCCCACTGCTTGGCGATCGCCTTCACTTCCGCTTCGTTGTAGCCGAGTGCTTCGAGATCGCGGAAGGCGACGAACTTCAGACTGTGGCAGGCCGAGCAGACTTCCTTGAACACCTGGAAGCCGCGCTGAAGCTGGCGCTGGTCATATTTCCCAAAGGGACCGTCGAACGAATAGGCGACATGCTTGGGATCGAGGTGGAATTCATGCTCCACCGTCGGCTGCGGCGGCTCCGTCACGAAGGCATAGGCGCCGACGAGGAAGGAGATGAGCAGCCAGCCGGCAAAGAACAGGCCGACGAGAAATGCGCCGATGCGAACCATCTGTCTGTTCCCCCTTAACCGGCGTTCGAAGGCTGAGGATCGGCGCCCATGCCGGGCAGCGCGTCCTGTTCGCCCTGAATATGATGGCGATGAAGCACCGATTCCGTGATCGATCCGGGCAGCGGGAGCGGCTTTTCAAAGCGCGCGATGAGCGGCAGGATGATGAGGAAATGTGCGAAATAATAAGCCGCGGCGACCTGTGAGATCATCACATAGGGTTCGGCTGCAGGCGCACCGCCGCAATAGCCCAGGATCAGCACGTCGACGATGAGGATCCAGAAGAACTTCTTGAACGTCGGGCGATAGTTGCCCGACCGCACCGGTGACGTATCGAGCCAGGGCAGGAAGAAGAGCAGCAGGATCGACGCGAACATCGCGAGCACGCCCAGCAGCTTGGCCGGAACGAAGAAGAAGTCGACCGTGAAGGCGCGCAGGATCGCGTAGAAGGGCCAGAAATACCATTCCGGCACGATGTGCGCAGGCGTCGAAAGCGGGTTCGCTTCGATATAGTTGTCCGGGTGGCCCAGATAGTTGGGCGCATAGAACAGCATGATCGCAAAGAGGATCAGGAAGACGCCGACGCCGAAGCCGTCCTTCGCCGTATAATAGGGATGGAACGGCACGGTATCCTGCGGTCCCTTCACGTCCACACCCGTCGGGTTCGAGGAACCCGGAATATGCAGCGCCCAGATGTGCAGGATGATGACGCCCGCGATCACGAACGGCAGCAGGAAGTGCAGCGAGAAGAAGCGGTTGAGCGAGGCGTTGCCGGGCGCGAAACCGCCGAGCAGCCAAGTCTGGATCGGTTCGCCCACGACCGGGATCGCGCCGAACAGGCCGGTGATGACCTTCGCGCCCCAATAGCTCATCTGCCCCCAGGGCAGCACATAGCCCATGAAGGCGGTCGCCATCATGAGGAGGAAGATGACGAGGCCGAGCAGCCACACCATCTCACGCGGCGCCTTGTACGATCCGTAGAAGAGGCCGCGGAAGATATGGAGATAGACGACGATGAAGAAGAAGCTCGCACCGTTGGCGTGGGCATAGCGCATCAGCCAGCCCGCGTTGACGTCGCGCATAGCCTGTTCGACGGTGCCGAACGCGACTAGCGTATTCGCGCCATAGTGCATCGCCATGATGACGCCGGTCACGATCTGGATAACGAGTGCGAGGCCCGCGAGGACGCCGAAGTTCCAGAAATAGTTGAGGTTGCGCGGCACCGGATAACCGGCGCCAATCGCGTTGTAGACGAGGCGGGGAAGCGGGAGCTTCTCGTCCACCCACTGCATCACCGGATGCTTGGGGGTATAATGCTCAGCCCAGGGAAAGCTCATCGATTCTTACCTCAGCCTACGAGAACAGCGGTGTCGGAAGTGAACTTGAACTTCGGCACTTCCAGATTCTTGGGCGCGGGTCCTTTGCGGATGCGCGCGGCGGTGTCGTAGGACGAGCCGTGGCATGGGCAGAAATAGCCGCCGAACTCACCGCGATTCTCGCCTTCGCCAGCACCCAGCGGCACGCAGCCCAGATGGGTGCAGACGCCCATGGTGATCAGCCATTCCTTCTTGCCATCGACCGTCCGCTCTTCGAGCGTCTGCGGATCACGCAGGGTCGAGGGATCGACCTTGTCGGCTTCGGCAATTTCCTTGGGCGTCAGATGGCGCACGAACAAGGGCTGCGAGCGAAAGGTCGTCTTGATCGCCTGACCCGGCTGGATCGAGGAAATGTCGACTTCGGTCGAGGCGAGCGCCAGCACGTCAGCGCTGGGGTTCATCTGGTCGATGAGCGGAATGACGACGGCGACAGCGCCGACGCCCGCAAAGCTCACCGCAGCGATGTTGATAAAGTCACGGCGCCGCACTTCCTGCCCGCCGGATAGACCGTGTCCGTCCGTATGTTCAACGCTCGCCATGCACCTCTACCCTTGCAAGAACGCCCCTAATCCCGCCGCACTGCCGTTTTCGGCACTGTTTTTCAAGGGAATTGGGGGCCGCGCGCGCTGGCCGCACCCACCTCCCCCCGGGCAGGTTCATCGGCGTGATAACCGCACCGCGCGCGCTTTGCCAACAGCAAATCGCCAAGGACTGTTACAAAAGGCTTCGCTGCCCTATGGGAGCGGCCATGCGTATCGCCCTTTACCAACCGGAGATTGCGGGCAATGTCGGCGCGGTGCTGCGCCTCGCGGCCTGCTTCGCCATACCCGTGGACATCATCATGCCGACCGGCTTTGCGTTCAGCGACGCGAAGCTGAAGCGGGCCGCAATGGACTATGGCGCGGCGGCCGAAGTTGTGCGCCATGCGAACTTCGCCGCCTTCGATGCAGAGCGAAGGGCGCAGGGCCGCCGCCTGCTGCTGATGAGCAGTCATGCCTCGCAACGCTTGCCGCAAGTCGCCTTCGAAAAGGATGACGTGCTGCTGATGGGGTCGGAAAGCGCGGGCGTGCCGGACGACGTGCGCGACACCGCCGACATCCGTATCCGCATTCCGATGGCGGCGGGTTTCCGATCCTTGAACCTCGCCGTATCGACCGGCATCGCCGTGTCCGAAGCGCTTCGCCAGACAGGACAATATCCGCAATGAGCAATCCCGTTCCCGACGTTCCCTTCTCGCTGTACGATCGTCAGCAGGCGGCACGCAACTGGTTCGAGACCCTTCGGGATCGCATCTGCGCCGAGTTCGAAGCGATCGAGCGCGAGGCAGGCAGCGACGCGGCGTTCGACTATACCGCATGGGACCGCGAGGCCGAAGGTCAAGCGCCCGGACAAGGTGGGGGCGGCGTGCGCGGCGTCATG
>CAJYHD010000034.1 GCA_913773715.1 uncultured Sphingobium sp. | reverse complement strand
CACCGCGAGCAGCGCGCAGGCGATCGCGGCGACGCCCGAGGGGAACAGCATCGTGCCTTCCGCCCCCGGCTCCATCTCGGTCAGCGCGTCGGCGAGGCTCCAGGCGGTCGGCGTCCCCTTACGCCCGTAGAAGAGGCGCTCATGCGTGCTTGAACCCGCCGCTTTGCGCAGGTGTGCGACATCATCGTAAAGGATGGTCGAGGCGCGCCAGACGGGCGCGGAGACGATGCCGCCGGGTTGGCCGGGCATGCCGGTCCATTCCGGCTTGCGGCCCGCCTGTGCCAGCCGGGTCAGCGGCTTGCGATCGTCGCGCCCCTCCCCGCTCATGCCGCGCCCGTTGCTTTGGGCGTGGCCGGATCCATGCCCCATTCCGACCAGCTGCCATCGTAAAGCGCGACGTCGCGGTTGCCGAGCATTTCGAGACCCGCAAGCAGGATTGCGGCGGTCACGCCACTGCCGCAGGTGGTGATGACGGGCTTGTCCGGGTCGATGCCCGCCGCTTCGAAGAGGGCGCGCAAATCTTGCGGCGACTTCAGGCTGTTGTCCTCGGCAAATAACGCGGCGTAGGGCAGGTTGCGGGACCCCGGAATATGGCCGGACGCCATGCCGGGGCGCGGCTCGGCTTCGGTACCAGTGAAGCGGCCTGCGCCGCGCGCATCGACGACCTGCGCCGTGCCGCTGTCGATATTGGCGATCATCTCCGCCTTGGTCGCGACGCCAGCCTCGCTGCGCCGTGCCACGACATTGCCGGGCGCAGGCCTCGCATCGCCGCTCTCGACCGGGCGTCCTTCCGCCAGCCATTTGGGCAGGCCGCCATCGAGGATCGCCACCCGCGCGCCGACACCATAGAGGCGCAGCATCCACCAGCCGCGGGCGGCGCTGCGGATCGGGCTGTTGTCATAAACGATGATGCGACTGTCGGCATCGATGCCGAGGGCCTGAAGCCGCTGCGTCATCAGATCGTCTGGCGGGAGCATGTGCGGCGCGGGATCGTTCGGATCGGCCAGCGTGTCGAGATCGAGGAAAGCAGCGCCGGGAATATGGGCGGCGGCGAACTCCTCGTGCGCGTCGCGGGGCGTTCCGGGGAGGAACAGCGTCGCGTCGAGGATGCGCAGATCCGCCGCGCCCAGATGATCGGCCAGCCATTGCGTGGAAACGAGATGATCCAAGGCGTGCTCCTTGCGGTATTACGCCACAGGCGTTTGATCTGATCCTGTCGAAAGGGCAAATCTTCCACAAGCAAAAGTAAGGCTTCGACATTCTAGCGAGGCAAGTGACTCGCTTGAACAGCCCGAACAGAGCCTGAAGGTTGAGAATCCTAAGACGGCGTAAGTTCCGCAGCAGCTCGCGCGGCGGGGCGGCGATATTGGCGGAAGCCCTGATCGACGCGCAGCGGTGCCAGGCGATCGGCGGGCGGTTCCTGATCCTGCCCGACGATGAACGCGCGTGCGGTGCGGCCATGCCCCTGCGGGTCTGCCCCATCTTCCGCGCCCCAGCGATAAGCGGCGTCGAAGGCAGCGATCGGGATGAGCAGGCTGCGCTCGCCCATCTGCACCGGTGCGATTTCGTCGGGCGCGAGGCGGAGTTCGCCCGCCAGACGCTGCGTTTCACCCGGCGCTATGGCGACCGTGCTGTGGAGCGGCATGCCGGTCTGCCCAGTGAAGAAGGCATCGAGCACGGCCTGCTGCTGCGGCCCGACGTTGCCGATGGCTCCCCGAACCAGCACATCCTGCGCGGGCCGATCGCCGCGATTGTGCAGGATCAGGCTGTAGGCGATGGTCACGCCCAGCAGCGAAAGCCGCGCCTGCGTGATTTCCAGCTGCATGTCGATCCAGGGGCGATCGGTGTCGATCGCAGCGGGTGTGGGCGCGACTGGCTCGGGCTGCGGCTCGGGTGCGGGGGGCGGCGGCACGACAGGCGGCGCAGGCGGGCTGACCGGTGGCTTGGCAACCGGATTGCTCGGAGCCGCTACAGGCTCGGCATCAACCGCCTCCCGCTCAGCCTTGCGCTTGCGCGTGAGGAGGAATGCGGCAAGACCTGCGACCAACAGGATCGCGCCCACGATCCACGGCCAGTTGGAAGAGACATCGCTCTGTTGCGTGGGCTGTTCCACCGTGGGTGCAGAAGCGACCGCGTTCTCCGATGGTGCGGGCGCAGCCTGCTCGATCGATGTTTTGGGCGCGGCGGACGTGTTGGCGACAGGCGCGCTTGCCTCGACGGGCGCGAGTTCAGCGGGTGCAGGCCGCGATGGCTCGGCGCGCTGTGCTTCCGGCACGGAAGGCGCTTGCTTCGCCGGGCGGTTTTGCTGGGGCGTCGCAGTCGATGGTGTCGGCGTCGGGCGCGGCTGCACGGGCGCGGGGGTGGGCGTGATCGTCGGCGTCACAACCAGCGGCGGCGGCGTCGCGGGTTGCGCCGTACTCGGCAGATCTCGGAACACGTCCAGTTCCGGCCCCTGCTTGCGCGGATCGGATGAGGGTTGGCGCGTAGCGGATGGCAGATTGACGATCGGATCGCTTTGCGCTGCATCCTGGGCCACGGCAGGAACGGCAGCGGGCAAGGCGAGCAGCAGCGGCGCGACAATCAGTAACGAACGGTAAGACCCCATAAGTCAGCGCAAAGGCATAAGATGCGCTGAATGGCAAGTGAACAAGGATGTGGAGCACGCCGGACGATGATCGCAGCACGATGACAGGCGGCAAGCGATCGCCTATGTGGACGCGCATGACCGACCTACCCACGACCCCGCTGCACCTCGGCCAGACCAGCGCCCTCCCCGCTTCTCCGCAAGAAGCGGTGCTGGATTATGTGCCCAACCCGCGTCCCGGCAAGCCGTATCTGGTGCGCTTTACCGCGCCGGAATTCACCTCGCTCTGCCCGGTGACGGGTCAGCCCGACTTCGCGCATCTCGTGATAGATTATGCCCCGGCACTGACGATCGTCGAGTCCAAGTCGTTGAAGCTGTTCCTGGGCGCGTTCCGCAACCATGCGGCCTTTC
>CAJYHD010000033.1 GCA_913773715.1 uncultured Sphingobium sp. | reverse complement strand
AGCGCAACGTACAGCTGCGTGATAAGCAGGTACGCGCCGCCACCGGTCGCCAGCGTGAGTGCGGCGAACTGCATCGCCGAGCCGATCTGACGGCTCCGCTCCGCCCGAATGGCGGGCGAAGCACGAGCGATTGTGCGCCGCTCGTCGGACGACGCCCTTTTAGTCTTGTGCCGCGGCTCGTCGAACATCGCGGCAACGCTGATCGAGTCTTGCGTTGCGATGCCGATGCGGCCGTTCCGAATGCATGATACGTGGCCGGTGATCGTCAACGTACCGCGACGTGCCTGCACGTTATCTCCACGGCGGAGCGAGGCCGTCGTCGAGATAGCAACATTGTTGGGACAGATCTCATGAATGCAGGCGTCGTGCCATCGCGTATCGACATTGATACGACAGGGGACGAGAACTGCTGTCATCGTCTTGGTCATTGGCCGCACTCCCATCTCGGAGGTACGGCCACGATGGAGTAAGTTCTACCCGCGAATACTTACAGCAGAGGCGAGGAGCGCTCGGACTCTAGCGTGTGCCTGATGCAGTGCGAGTGGGTGGTGCCCCCGGCGAGATTCGAACTCACGGCCTGCAGTTTAGGAAATCCGTTGCATGGATCCGCTACAGAGTGAGAACGGCAGTTTTCCGCCACTAAATAGGCACTTTGTTCCGATCTTGTTCCGTCATTTACGGACTGCTGGGTTCACCGTGCACCTAGGGGAAAAGGTTGCGCGTGAAGCTGTCTGGCGTAGCGTGAACCCATGACCGACTCACCCCTCACACCGGAAGCGCTTGCGACATGGACCGACGAAGAGGTCCGCAAGGCTTGGCTCGAAAGCGACTGGACACCCGGCGAGGCCAACGCCGACGCGATCGCTGGCGAGATGGTGAAGCGGGATCTCGACTTCTGACCAGGCCAACACAACGGCGGTCACGATGGGTCCGCGCCGCGGCGATGTTCGTGACGGGCATTCTCACCTTTGCCTATCTAGTCACCTTACTCGGTCTCACCTGGCTGTTCTGCTACGGCATCGGGCCGGGCTGCGAAGACGGGTGGATGCCGCGCACGATCGCGACGGCCGTCTATATCACCGTAGTCGGCCTGGTAATCCTTGCGGTTCGCCGCTCGCTACGAGGAAGGAATGTGTAACCGCGCGCGCCTGTCCTACGAGCCCGAGACGATCTTGACGCATTTCGGTGCGGACTGGCTGGCGGAGAGGCCACGCGACAATCGCTTCGACCCAAAGGAACTCAGGCCCAAGAGCCGCGCGTACGTGGTGCGCGAGCAGGACGGAAAGCGCGGGCTCGACGTCATGGGTTGGGATGTGCTCGGCGGTAAGGCGCCGTGGCCGATGACGAACGTCCGCAACTTGGGGCTGCCGCAGTGGCGCCGCCTCGCCGAGAAGCCGGAGAACCGCTGCCTCGTGCCGCTATCTGAGTTCTGTGAGTGGACGCCCGGCAAGCACGACCTCGATGATGGTAAGCCGCCGCTGAAAGGCGAGATGTGGTTCCAGGTCACCGACCAGCCGCTCTTCGCGGCCGCGGGGTTCTGGCAGCACACAGCCGAGGGCACGGGCTTCACGATGGTGACCTGCAATCCGAACAGCCTCGTCGCACCGATCCACCCGAAGGCGATGATCACGATCCTGGCGGCTGACGATCACGAGCGCTGGTTGCGCGGCAGCTACGACGACGTGGTTGCGCTTCAGCGGCCGTATGCGGCTGAGCAGATGACGGTGCGAGGGCCGGTGTTTCCGACGCGAAACACGCAAAACATGTAAGTAATAACCCGATCGGGCTGCGGATCGGAAGCAGCGCTGTTCTGTTAACCATTGCACAACAAAGGTCGCACTGAAGCGGCGGGTAGTCTCACTTCGGACCGCACAGGACTAGTCATGGGCATGCCGAGGCGTCGGCGAAGGGATTAAACCGGCGCCTAACTATCCGCGGGCGGCATAGGTCGTCTCATCCCTGAACCCGGCCAGGCCGAAGCTACCCGCCGCTTCTTTGCCGTTTGCATCGCGCCGTAAGCCTGATCACTTCCACCAGCCATCAGGCACCTTGTTCCGGTACTCGGCCGGCACCGCGTACCCGTTGCGCAGCAGCGCCGCGATCATCCCGACGTACGGCGTCGCGGGCGACTCGTGCCCCTTGCGGTTAGTCTTCTTGTAGAGCGACCAGAACTCTTCCAGCGTCTCGCGCCGACGTACATGCGGGTGGAGCACACGGAGGGCGAGCCGCACCGCCTCATCGGGTACCGGAGGATGCCCGCTTGGATATGCAGCCCAGCTGACGATCTTGAGGGCAAGCTCGATCGAGATCATTAGCGCGCGTCGGCGCTTGAGCTCGTCCATCTCGCCGCCGAACGGCACGACCTCGACGCGGACGGACTCGCTGTTGCACTTGGGAGCCGCGCAGACCTGATCGTGCTGCACCGCAATCCATTCGATCGACCGCCGGCTAGAGTGTCGTAGCCCGATCATCTCCTCGAGCGCGACCAGGCGCGTATGCCCGCACTCGCGACAGATCAGGCGCAGGGCGCCCTCGACGCGGCGTAGATCGTAGAGGGTCTTCGGCGGGCCGACCATGCCCCGCTTTGACATGGAACATAGTAGGAACAAAAGTCTGGAATTGTCGGATCGCGCGGAGCATCATGGGCGCATGAGCGAGTCGCAATCCAGCATCACCAACCCGCACGACGAGACCTTCGGCGCGTGGCTTTACGCCCAGGTCGACCGGGAGGGACTGATCGACCAGCTGGTCGCCGGAGCCAAGGTCGACCGGCGCTTTCTGCGCAACGGCAGCCCCGAGGACGTGCGGAAGCACCTGTCGGCTATGCAGGCGGAGGGCGATTTGTTCGAGGCCGTCGACGAAGCCGAGATTGACTGGCAGGCGTACTGATGGCCGACCACGCGGGCCGTAGCGCGTGAGCGTGCAGCCGCGCGCGTACTGAGCATGGCGGCGTTGTCGCGGCTGATCGGTCGCAATGACGCATTCGTGCAGCAGTGGCTCGAGCGCGGCACGCCGCGGAAGCTGGACGAGGACGATCGGCTGCGAATGGCGATGGCGCTCGACGTCGACGAGGTCCAGCTTGGCGCGCGCATGCCGTGGCGGCCGGTCAGGTGAAGCACGATCACCGCGGCATGACCCGCTGCGGGCTGTGCCGCGCCGACGACCGCGCAGCGCTGGTTGAAGGTCTCGCCCGCGACATGTTCGAGAGCCGCTGTGACGGCACGCATGACTACCGCTGGAATGAGTGTTCGGGCTGTAGCGCGCTCTTTCGCGGCTTCGCGGGTGTGGTCGCCGAAAGCATCGATGCCGATCGGCACGGCCGCTGCCTGCTGTGCACCAGCAACGATCGCGACGGGCTCACGCAGGTGATCGCGCGGGCGCTGTGGGATAGTCGCTGGGAAGAGGGCGATCTGCCGTGGGAGCGAGCGCATCAATGGCGGGTGAAGTACGAGCAGCTGGCGGGCGCGGCGTTCGCATCGTTGGAGGATCGGCCGTTCTGAAAACGGGACTTGGAATCGGACAGAGTCACTGACTTAATTCTAAGGCCTGGCGACTCGCGGGCTTTGGGAGAGATATCGTGCTGAAGAAAATGGCTTCATTCTTCTGTTCAGGCGTTCTTGTGTCGGCGTTTCTGACGCTGACACCTACGGCCGCAGTTGCTCAGGCAGGCAGCGATTTGGGCGAGTGTCTAGCATTATGTCGGCAATCTGCCCTGATGACGGATCCTTCATATGCCAACACGTACATGTCGATGTGCACCGACCGGTGTCTGACCAAATTCGATGGCGGCACTGGTGGCGGTGGGGGCGGCGGCACCAGTCCAATTTACGACGGCGTGCCCGCTCACTCATGCATGCAAGTCAATAAGACTTGCCCCGACAAGTTCTAATAGAAGGCGCGAGCGGGTCACCGCTCGCGCTACCACCTTCAGCCAGCCGGCTTCTTCGCCTCCTTGATCGCCTGCTTCACAGCAGGCACCACCGCGATCGCGACAGGGGCGAGCGCCTTGGCGATGCGGAAGATGGCGGCAAGATTGATCTTCATAGGTCTTCTCCTTCGAGGGTAAGTCTAGGTTCGTGTTTCTGAAAAGATGCTGCCAAATTCGCGTCTTGCGATTGGCTTAGTTAAGAAGATCGGATGTCCGTTCCGACTCACCGCCTCGTTGTTTACATCGACGAGGCAGGTGATCCCGGCATCAAGCAAAAGCCCAAAGAGGCGCTAGCTGCTGCTTCAGAATGGTTCGTGCTAGCCGCTGTAGTTGTGCGGGAAGAGCGCGACCGCGACACGGTCGAATGGCTTCGCGACATGCGGGAAGCTGTGCGCACCCAATCTCACGCGGCCATTCACTACCGCAAACTTTCGAGCAGCGATCAAGAACGTGTTTGTCGGATGCTTGGCGGCAAGGACGTTCGCATCTTCGTAGTCGCCTCGCACAAGACGAACATGCGCGGCTACCAGAACAAGCGTATGGGCTCCAAGCTTGGCCGTGGTGAATTTTACAATTGGTGCTTGCGGCTCTTACTGGAGCGCGTGACGCACTGGTGCGCGCGGCGATCGCAGAAGGAGCAAGCGGCCAACTGCGCAGCTCGAGTGATTTTCTCGGAACGAGGCGGGCACGATTACACCCACCTACGCAGCTGCATCGAAACGCTAGACATGCAGGCCGTTGCGGGCACGACCTTCTTGCGCGCGAAGGAGATCGTTCCGGGGGTGCTCAGTTCAACGCTTCGCGAGGTGCGGCCTCATGCAACCAAAGCAGGCCTTCAGCTCGCAGACATCGCGGCGAGTGCGTTTTTCCAGGGTGTCGACAGCACCTCGTCGGCTTTCTCGTTAGAAACAGCCAAGGCCCTGAAGGGCAGGGTTGCTCGCGGACCTAGCGAACGACACGCGAATGGGTTCGGCCTGCTTCGTTTGCCCTTCGGCCACTAGGCGGAGATCCCTGAGGGCGACCGCCCTCTGTTTGAACTCTTCGGTTATGAATGGGCGAAGGGACGGGCCCCGGCCTTCCTTACGCTAAAGTGGTCATAGGCTGCTATCCAGCGAGCAACCATCCATTTAGCTGTCATCTCGCGCGAGGCGATCAGACAGAAGGGTGTTCCGACGCATCCCGTCAATCAGACGGCATGACGTAACAACCTAAGCATCAATTACCGGTGAACCGGTAGGACTCGGCTCGTCGTGTTTTTGAATCGTCTCGACTCAGGGCGGCACCAGCGCGCACACGCGGGCAGTGAAGGCGATCCGCTCGGCCTCGCCGTTGGCGGGCTTCGTGGCGCGCGGGTTGCCGCGGTTGATCGAGCGGCCGATCGCGATGCCATCGTCTGCGTCGGCGAGCGCGTTCAGCCCGGTGCGCGACCAGAAGAGGCAGCTGGTCAGCAGACCGACCGACGGCATAGCAACGATCTCGGGGTGTCGCTCCAGGTCGATGCCGAGCGTCGCTCCGTCTGCGCGGTAATTAGCGCGACCGGTCAGCTGGATCGGTCCGCGGCCCTTGTACCGCTTGCCGTCGCCTGGCTGCGTGTTGCCGAGATCCGCGCGGCCTTCGTAATCAGCGCCGCTGGCAATCTCCTCCATGTACCGGAAGCTGCTGCTCTCGTGGCCGCCCTGACCCATGAAGTGGATCAGGCGCAGCGGCGCGTCGAGGATGCCGTCGGTGCGGAAGTGAACCGCCGCGGCGAGATCGAGCTCCTGCGCTATGTCGGTCTTGGCACCGAAGCGGGCGAACAGCGCCGTGAGGGTGCCAGGACCGACGATGTTGTCGGGCGCGACGCCAAGGCGGCGCTGCATCGGAATGGCGTCGATCATGCGCGCAACACCGCGGCAGGAATAAGAGTTCCTTCCAACATCGATCACGTCCTTGTGTTGCTGCCGATGCCGCCACAGTGTGGGCGCCGCACCGATCTCCTTCGGTCCTACGGGGCGTCCCGCTCTGCTCCCCAGCCAGAGCGGGACGTTCGCTTCAGGTGCGCGGCTGCCCCGTCGTCTCGCCGAACCAGCGGTCGACGTAGCCCTTGGCGATCTTGATGATGCCCGCGCCGAGTGCGCCCACACCGGTGCCGAACAGCAGGGCGGTGAGCGGGGCGGGCCGGGCGGTCACGATGATGCCGGCAGTGAACATCAGAGCGAGCGCCGACACCGGCACGTCGAGCAGTCAGCGGTTGGCGCCTGCGCCGTGCTGCACGACGTAGAAGCGCACCGCGATGCAGGCGCACAGCGTCGCGATCATGCTGCCGGCCTCGAATGGGTAGCCGAGCAGGTGCCATACGACAGGTCCGGTCATGGTCGCCCCTTTTGAGATGGTAGCGGCCGCAGCTGCGACCGGTGCGGTGATGCCGACGAGTGCCCCCACTCGCAGGCTCATCGCGTCACCGTCACGCCGACGGCTGCGACGAAGAAGACGGCCGACACGCAGAGCATCCGCTTCACAATCGGCCACGACTGCCAGATGTCGATCGGGATCGGCTCGCGTCGGAGCTGCGACAGCATGCCCGGCAGCGACATGATGGACAGGATCATGCCGGTTACCCCGCACGCGATCGCCACCGGGTCGACTAGGCGCTTGATGAACAGGAAGGAGCCGGTCTTCGCGGGCTGCGCCGTGTCCCAGCCCCACAGCGTCAACGCCTCGGCACCACTGCGCAGCGCGATGCCTGTCGCGAACAGGATGCCGATCCAGCGCCAGAGCCGCGCAGGCGAGATGCCGGGCACGTCGAGGTGGCGGTGCTTTCGGCCGTCGGTCACAAGCGTGTAGACCGCCATGCACGCGAGCAGGCACGCCGCGGTCATCGCCCACAGGTTGAGCACGACCAGCCACTCGACGCCGTTGAAGGCGGCCGGCGCAGACACGCTGGGGCTGCTCATGACCGCTTTGGTCGCAAGAGATGCGTTGTTCATCATCGGGACTCCCGAGGCGGTTGTAAGGAAGTGGTCACGCTGCCGAAGGACGCGTCAGTGTAGCTGCGAAGTTTCACCGCCCCGCGAGGACCTATGCCGGTTCGAGTCGAAGTCGCTTACGTGCTGATCGCCATCATGGCCGCTATTGCCGTGTACCTGCTCACGAAGTGGCGTAATCACGCGATCGCTGAGCGTCGTCGCCTCAGTGGTAAAGCTGCTCGACGCTAAGCCATCCATGTACGATTGGCGTCGGCCGGATTAGGGCGCGCCGATGAATTT
>CAJYHD010000032.1 GCA_913773715.1 uncultured Sphingobium sp. | reverse complement strand
GCTGCTTCGGCTTCAGCCGCGCGATCTGGACGGCGTTCGGTGGCTTCTGGGAGGGCTATTTCCTCCAGTACGAGGAACTCGATTACATTTATCGCTACCGGGCACGCTTCGGCGTCTTTCCCGACGTACTGGTCGACGACGGCATCTCAATCATGCATCGCGAGGGGCGACGACGGGGTCGGCACCGTTGCAGGCCTCGCCATCAAGCGACTATTGGTCCGCTCGATCGAAGCTCGTCTTCTATCGGCGCTTTTTGAAGAGGCTGCTCCCCGTCGCCATCGGTTATAACATGGCTAAGGCGACCTATAGCCTGGCCAAGGCCAGGCACAACAACGTCGCATCGATATTTCGTGGAACCGCTGATGGCCTCCGTGCACCCCGTTAAGAAAATCGTATTCCTGACCGAGAATTCCTTCGGATCGTCGCTGGGGGGGCTCGAACAGCACATGTTCTACCTAGCCCAGGAGCTCACCAAGCAGGGTTTCGACGTCACCATTCTGGCCTTGCGAGTCGGCCGGGTGTCGGCCGAATCTCGGCGGACCGTTCCGGTTGGAGATCGTCACTTCACCGTTGAGGAGTATGTCCGCTTCAATCCGCTGTTCCTGCTGACCTCGTTCCTGGAACGACGCGTCTCGGGTAAGGCGGGCTTCCTGCCTGCGCTGGTCGAAAAGCTACTTCCCAATCTACACCTACGCGTACTCACTCGGCGGGTTGCCGAGATCGATCCCGACCTCGTCCACCAGCACGACTATTTCTCGAACATAGTCGCCTCCAAGCTTCTCGCCAGACGCTGGCCTGTCGTCTTCACGAATCATACCGGTCAGTATCTGTTCCTCGAAAAGAGCGCACCGACCCGCGGGCTCCAACGCTTCCTTCTGCGACATTTCCGCGCCATCATCGGGCCGAGCGAGGAACTGACGCCGGTCAATGATCGCTCTGTCTTCATTCCCAACGGAGTCGATGTCGACTTCTTCGATGGGCCGCGCACCGAACCCGGCGATCGGCTGGTCGTCATCTGCCCGCGGCGCTGGGCGCCGACCAAAGGCGTCCGCTATCTTGCCGAGGCCATGGCGCTGCTGTCGCCCGAGCAGCAGCAGCGCCTATTGGTCCTATTCGCCGGATCAGATTCCAACGATTATCCTTGGTATGCGGAAGAAGTTCACGGCATTCTTCGAACGCTACCGGCTGACATGTATGAGTTACTTGGCAACCTTGATCAGCAACAATTGCGTGATCAGTATCTACGGTCAGACGTAGTTGCGATTCCATCACTGATGGAGGCGACGAGCCTTGCTGCGATGGAGGGGATGGCGTGTGGTTTGCCGGTCCTGTCAACCAATGTTGGTGGCATGCCCGACGTCGTCATCGACGATTCTGTTGGCTGGCTGGTTCAACCAGCCGATAGCGGGGCGATCCGGGACACACTTGTCCAAGTCCTATCCAACCGATCGGTGCTGGCTGCGATGAGCGTGTCGGCACGCAATTTCGTGCGGACCTCCCGATCATGGCGGCAGATCGCCAACCGTACTATCGCGGTATACGAACGAACGTTGACTTCGGCAAAGTAGGCGATGAAAATGGTTTTAAATAGCAGGCGCTTCCTTATAGAGCGACCGTATCGTGATGCGGTGCACCGGGTCGCGGGCCCTTCACACCCTCTGGGTAACAGGATGCTTTGCTTTACCCTCGACCAGCATCTATAGCGCCCTTCACGTCAAGCCCTGGAAACCCTTTCAAGCACATGCGAAAGATATGCTGTGTCCTGCTGATAGCGACCGCACTTGCGGCCTGCGCCGGTAGAGAGCCACTTACATCGACCCCGCGTCTGACGGTTGTAGAAGGGAACGGCGTGTTGCCGGCTCCCCATCGCAACGACCTGACGGCTGCGGATCGGCCAGCGCTAATTGGCCCGCTCGACACGATTCAGATAGATGTGTTCGGCGTACCAGACTTGAGTCGGGAAATGCAGGTCGATTCTAGCGGGGGCATTTCAATGCCCCTCGTGGGAACTATTGATGCGCGCGGCAGAACCGCTAAGGAAGTCGCTACGGCGATTGAAGCAACGCTTCGGGGGCGTTACGTTCGTGATCCGGACGTTACTGTTAATATCAAGAGTTCGGTTAGCCAGGTGGTGACGATCGACGGGCAAGTCGTCGAACCGGGGCTCTATCCCGTGACCAACCAGATGACGCTGCTGCGGGCGATCGCCTCGGCCAAGGGGCTATCCGAATTCGCCCGCCAGGACGATGTGGTGATCCTGCGAACGGTTGACGGGCACAGGATGGCCGGACTTTACAACATCGATGCTATCCGGCGCGGTGCCTACGACGATCCCGCCATCTACGCCAACGATGTAGTCGTGGTGGGCGATTCCCCGCAGCGCCGCCTGTTCCGCGACCTTGTGTCGCTGGCACCGCTGCTCGCCGCACCGCTAATCGCGATTGTGCAATAAGGTTGCCGTCTGACATGACCATGCTTTCAACCCACCCGCGTGTCGGGATGCCTGCCGTCGGCGTCGTGTCGGCCGGCGGTACCGACGGTCAGCGCGGCGGCATGCCGGTCATCCGTCAGTATCTGCGCATCGCGATGCGCTGGCGCTACGTCATCATCGGCGCGGTAGTGGTCTGCGCGTTGTTAGGCCTCATCGCGACGCTGCTGATGACGCCCAAATATACGGCGACCGCGACAATCGAGATTTCACGGGAAGCGGACAAGGTTACCAATTTCCAGGGTGTTGAGCGCGAGGCGAGCATCGCGGACCAGGAATTCTATCAGACGCAATACGGCCTGCTGCGTTCGCGCTCGCTGGCGGAGCGGGTGGCATCGCAACTGCGGTTGATCGACGACCCGGAGT
>CAJYHD010000031.1 GCA_913773715.1 uncultured Sphingobium sp. | reverse complement strand
AAACCGAATGCCGATGCCAGGCTCATGGCCATTCTCCCAAATCTTTAAACGCCAAATCTCGTAACGGCTGCTGCAACGCGCCAATTCGGGGAAGGTCCCACGGAGATTAAATGGTTCTGGCGAGTTTTCATGCGCCTAACCTGCATCAGTGGAGCCATGCCCGCGTGACCTTACCCGATCAGCATGCCGACCCGCTTCGCGACGCAGACGGTTTCCTGGACCTCGAAAACTACGCCGCGCTGGGCGATGGCCGGAGCGTCGCGCTCAGTGGTGCCGACGGGGCGATCGACTGGTGGTGCGTGCCCAACATGGATTCCGCGCCGCTGTTCGACCGGCTGCTGGATGGGGAACGCGGTGGGACCTTCTCGATCACCCCGGTCGAGCCCTTTACAGTCGAGCGCCGGTATCGCCCCGACAGCAATGTATTGGAGACGATCTTCGTCACGGCGAGCGGTCGTGCGAAACTGGTGGAGTCGCTCAACAGCGGCCCGGCGGGACGGCTGCCCTGGGCCGAACTGGCACGCCGCGTCGAGGGGTTGGACGGTTTCGTCCGCTTCGCCATCACCCTGCGCTTCAGCCGCCGGGCCGATACGGTGAGTCCCTATTTCGCGCCTGCTGGTGGGCATAATGTCTTTCATGTCGACCGGGTGCTGGGGGTCTTCCGACACTGCGGCGGCGTGACGATCGATATGGTCGAAGACGGCCTCGTCACCGGCACGGCGGCGGTGGGGCCGGGTGATCGTGCCCGGATCGCGATCATCGCGGGCGAGGACGAGCCGCTGGTCTGTCAGGATATCGAGCAGATCGACGACCGGATCGACCTGTCCGATTTCGAATGGCGCCAATGGACGCAAGGCTTGAAGGTGCCCGACCTGCACCGGGAGCGTATCCTGCGAAACGCGCTCGCGTTGAAGCTGCTGCTCTATTCACCCACCGGCGCGATCACGGCCGCGGCCACGACCTCGCTGCCCGAAGGAATCGGGGGGGAGAAAAATTACGATTATCGCTACGCCTGGGTTCGTGACGCGGGCTATACCATCAAGGCGTTCCTGCGCATCGGCGCGCATGGCGAGGCAAAAGCCGCGTTTACCTGGCTGCTGAAGCGACTGGGCGAAGGCGATCCCCAAGTCTGCTATACGCTGAGTGGCCAGCCCGTTCCGTCGGAAAGCGAGATCGCCGTCAGCGGCTATCGCCATTCCAAGCCGGTACGGGTCGGCAATCTCGCCGGAGGTCAGCACCAGCACGGGATTTACGTCGACATCTTCGAGACCGCGAGTCGCTTCGTCGCGTGCGGCAATTTCCTCGACACCTCCAGCGCGGAGACGCTGTCGCATCTGGCCGACGCCTGTGCCGACCGTTGGCGGCAACCCGACGCGGGCATCTGGGAATTGCCGGAGGAGCGGCATTACACCATGTCCAAGATCAGCTGCTGGCAGGCGCTGGCGCGCGCGGTGGAGCTTGCCGACGAGGGGCAAATCCCGACGACCTGCCGCGACCGCTGGGCCCGCGAGCGCGATCGGATCGAGGCGTGGATCGGGGAGTATTGCTGGTCCGAAAAGCGCGGCGCCTATCTGATGCATCCCGACACGGATGCGCTTGACGCCAGTCTGGCGTTGGCGGTTCGGTTCCGATTCGACGGACAGGATCGACTTGCGCGTACGCTCGACGCGCTCGACGAGGAACTGGCGGCGGGTGCGTTCCACTACCGCTATTCGGGCGTTCAGAAGGAAGAAGGCTGCTTCCTCGCCTGTACCTTCTGGATGATCGAGGCGCGGGCCATTCTGGGCCAGGAGGAAGCGGCACGAGCGGCGTTCGATCGGGCAGTCGATGCCTTGGATAGCCGGGGGGCCGGGCTTTATGCGGAAATGATCGATCCCAAGACGGGCCATTACCTCGGTAATATGCCGCAAGGCCTGACGCATCTGGCCGTCATCCAGGCCGCTTGCACCCTGGCGGGCGAGGAGTTGTAAATGCCCCTCCCTTGCAGGGGAGGGGCTCAGATTTGGCTCGTGATGATATCCCAGCGAGCCGAACCGGATGGTTCAGTCCAGGTCGTTCTCGCTGACGACGACCAGCGACTGCTCCATGTCACGCCCAAGAGCAGTCAGCGCGGCGTCCAGAATATCGTCGGAATAGCGCTCGAACAGCTCGACGGCATCGCCCTCCGGCACGTCGCCGCTCAGCGCTTCGAGCAGATCATACTGGACCGCGAACTGATATTCCTCGCCGTCCAGCTCCCCGACAAACTCGACCTGCCGATCCGAGACATTGTCCTCGACCGTACCGCTTACGACCGTCAGCGTTTCTTCCGCCATGGCGTTCCTTCCCAAGAGTTGCTGCGTCGGGGACGCCGCAAACGGGCTTGGGTTCCCTCATATCCCGCTTATTTGACCCGGCGCCAGCGTTGTTCACGGCAGCCCAGGCTGCCGAACAGGCACCCTTCGCCGACCAGGGTGCGGGCGTCGATCTGGGTGATCGTGCCCTGTACCTCACGGCCTATATCGGGGACGTAGACGGTGCCCGACCAGCGACCCGGCTCTTCCTCCTCGAAATCGCTGAAGAGCTGCGTGCCGATCAGGCGCGGCGAGCCGCCACGCGCTGCATCGGCCTTCGCCTGCTCGCTCGCCCATACGACGGTGCCGCACATCAATTGCGCGTCCGCCCCGCGTCCACACGGCGCAAATCGGACCTGCACCGTGTTGGACGGGTTTGCCCACGTTCCCGCCGGAACCCGAGCATCCGCCACACCCGCCGCCAGTCCGATGCCCATCAAGGCGGTCGCGATACCCGTCGCGCGCAAAAGACCCTTGCTCATTCGCTATCCAATCCCGGTTCCCAAGTCCTTGTCCGGAATGGAATATGGGGAGCCGCCTGTACGAAAGCAAAACGGCCGACGGGTCGCCCCATCGGCCGTTTTAAGAAACTCAGGCTGGTCGGATTACGACGCGCGCTTGGCGAGTTCCTTGTTGATGCCCAGCGCCGCCAGCGTGGCGACCGCGCCCGACAGGAGATAGGCGCCGACCGAAATCAGGCCGAAATGGCTCGACAGCAGCAACGCGGCCAGCGGTGCGAAGCCCGCGCCGATCAGCCAGGCAAGGTCCGACGTGATGGCTGCGCCGGTATAGCGACGCAGCGGCGAGAAGCCTGAATTGATCGCGCCCGACGACTGACCGAAGCCCAGCCCGAGCAACAGGAAGCCCAGCACGATGTAGATCGTCTCACCCGTGCCGCCCTGGCTGAGCAGCTGCGGTGCGAAACCGGCATAGGCCGCGATCGCGGCGGCCGAGGCGCCCAGCAGGGTGCGGCGACCCACCCGGTCGGCGATCTTGCCCGAGGCGAGGATCGCGAACACACCGACGATGCTGCCGATGATCTCGATCATCATGAAGTCCTGCGGGCGTTCCTTGTTGAACAGCACGACCCAGGACAGTGGGAACACGGTGACGATGTGGAACATCGCGAAGCTGGCGAGCGGGGCGAAGGCGCCCAGCAGCACGGTGCGGCCTTCGGTGCTTAGCGTCTCGCCGACCGGCGCGGGCTGAAGCTCGCGCGTCTCGAACAGGCGCTGGAACTCCGGCGTGGCGACGATGCGCAGACGAGCGAACAGGGCCACCACGTTAATCGCGAAAGCCACGAAGAACGGATAGCGCCAGCCCCAGTCGAGGAAGTCGGCATTGCTCAGCGTCGTCAGGAAAAAGGCAAACAGGCCATTGGCCACCAGCAGGCCGAGCGGCGCGCCCAGCTGCGGGATCATGGCATACCATCCGCGACGACGCTCCGGCGCGTTGAGCGACAGCAGCGAGGGCAGGCCGTCCCAGGCCCCGCCCAGCGCCAGACCCTGCATGATGCTGAAGATGCCGAGCAGCACGGCGGCCGAGTGGCCGATCTGCGCATAGCCGGGCAGGAAGGCGATCGCCATGGTCGACCCGCCGAGCAGGAAGAGCGCGATGGTCAGCTTCACGCCGCGCCCATGGCGCCGGTCGACCTCCATGAAGAGGATCGAGCCGAGCGGGCGGATGATGAAGGCGAGGCCGAACACGGCGAAGGCGTAGAGCGTGCCCGTCAGC
>CAJYHD010000030.1 GCA_913773715.1 uncultured Sphingobium sp. | reverse complement strand
AGCATCGCCGCCCGCAACGCCTCTTCTGCTCGCGCTAACTCAGCTTCGTGGATCATGTCCCCTGTCTCGCCTAGGCCGACCGCGATGGCAAGGATTAGGGAATAGCGACATTCCCATTTCCCGATCCCATGCGAGACAGGATCGCTATGCCTTGGGGTGTCATTCCGCCCCCAAACGTACCGGGCGCCAGCGGCGCATTTTTCAACATCCCCGGCCGCTTCCGGAAGGCTCACCTGGTGGTCTGAATGGCGGCTATGTCGGCGCCTTCTGCTGCAGGGTTGCCATACGCGAGAAGCGGCAGCAGCCGACCAAAATGCGTCGTTCGCCGATCGGGCTTTGAACGGCAGCTTCCCCCGGAACCAGTCATTTCAGAATGGCACCTCGTCGTCGAGATCGTCCATAAACTGCGGGTTTGCCGGCTGGATCGGAGGCGCAGGCGGAATAGTGACAGCCTGGACCGGCGGCGGAATAGGAATCGGTGGAACGGCAACTACCGGCACAGCAGCGGCTGCCGTCGTCGCTGCACGCGCTCTGCGCCCGCGCCAGAAACTTTGAAACTCCGGTCCCTTCGAGTCCGGCGGATATTCGGGCGGATGGATGAACAGCGGCACGGCGGCGGGGATATCCGGGCCAATCACCACCGCTTCACCTGGCGCCAGCATCGGGACGAACTGCGCGGCGCCGCGATCGAGGTCGCCACAGGCGCGCTCAACTGTTTCGCGGTCCTGATCGTTCGTGAGCCGGTGCACGAACAACGAGCCCAGTTGGCTCATCACGTCCTGCGGAATGTCCCTCGGTCGCTGGGTGGCAAGGACGCAGGTCAAGCCGTATTTGCGGCCTTCCTTTGCGATGAGGCCGAAGGAATCGAGCTTTACACTGCTGTGCTCGTCGCCGACCAAGCGCCCGAGGAACTGATGCGCCTCGTCGAGAAACACGACCAGCGGCGATGCGCGAAACGCACCGGCTCTGGCTTCGGCGAGAAGGAACCGGCCAATGACGTTGAGCAGGATCTCGCGGGTGTTGTGCTCGAACCGCACATCCTTGAAAGAGATGATCGCAATATCGCGGCTATCATCGGCCAGGAAGGCGCGCAGCTCAGTGACCAGCGACGTACCATTGGTCTTGAATATACATTCGAGCTCGCGTGAGCCGAGCAGCGTGTTGATCCGCGCGATCAGCGATTCACAATAGCCCAGTGATACTTGGTCGCCGTCACCGAAGTTGGCAGCATTGTTCCTGCCTGTTCCCCAAACGCACTCATTCTTTACCTGCTCGGCAAGGTTGGCGATGTCGAAGTCGCATGCCGGATGATGCAGTTGGGCAGCGTGTGTGTTCAGCGCGTTGAAATAGGGCGCGCGGGGGCGGTTCGCTTTCTCCACGAGACCATTATTGATATAGAGTCCAGCAGGAACGGCCGCCCCGACTGCCGCGGCGAGTTTCAAACTCTTAATCGCCTCCCTGAGCCGTGGCCCCTGACTTTGACCCGACGGCCTGAACAGCGAGAACAAATCATCCTCGGTGATCTGGCGATAGGGAAAATGGACGTGCTTGGCGGTGCCGGCCGGGGCGTCGAACACGAAGACCTCGTCGACATTGCCCATGTCGGCGAACTCGCCGGTCGGATCGAGCACAATCGCCCGACCGCCGGCCTTCTTCAGCTGCTGGACCAGCGTGGCGACGGTCCAGCTCTTGCCACCGCCCGTCGCACCGAACACCCCGCAATGCCGGCCAAAAATTTTCTCGGGTGGCAAGCAGACATCGACGCCGTCGGCGGCCTCGATCCGCCCAATGCTGAGCGTCAGCTCATTCTCATTGGCAACGGCATTGCGGATCAACGTAGCCAGTTGGCTGGGTTCCGCGAGATAGACGCCGTCTCCGATCCGGGGGAAATCGGGCAGTCCGCGCCGCAACTTATTCGAACGCTGCTCGACCGCTGCCAGCAGCTGGATTTTGCCGATCGGATTGGTGACCCCAGACTTGCCAAGTGACGGCTCGACCGTCAGCCGCTCACCATCGGGAATTTTGGTTTCGACGATCCTTCCGAGGATTTGGAATCGCTCGCAATCGACGAACATGAAATCGCCGACAGCGCCAAGCGCCAGCCCGCGTCGCTCGGGCACCACCGCCGCATTGGGCAGATTCACATGGACGTAGGACGCGGTCGCCTGGATGATCGTCCCGATGTAGCGTTCCGGATTGATCGGGTTAAGGCGGCTCACGTGATCGGCGCCCCCGCTTCCCGGAGCGTCCTGACACGCTGCATGTGTCGCTCGCGGTCGGTTTCGCCTACTAGATCTGGGAGAGCCGAGACCAAATCCTGGAACCGGCCGTTCATGAGATGGATACGCGCGTCGCCACTCGCCACCATGCGCTTGAACGCCGCAAGGAATGGGTTTCCGGGATCGGCGACGGTAGGCATCGTCTGCGGCGCGCTATCAAGCTCAGCCGGCGGCACGAATGCCGGATCGCAGATGACCAGTCGCAGCGACATATTGGCTTCGACCGCCGACAGGATCGGCCGGCTGATATGATCGTCGTTAAAACCGAACCCCGAAATCAGCAGCGCGGTGTCGGGCTCGCGCAACGCCGCTTGGAATGCTCCGATCATGTCGAGATAGGGCGCCTCGAAGCTCTCCTGATATTTGCTCGAGCGCGGATAGATTAGCACCGGCTTCCCCTCCGGACCCCGGGACC